>DAHVYC010000009.1 GCA_027327845.1 Candidatus Nomurabacteria bacterium | reverse complement strand
CGTACTCCATTTTTATCACCAAAAGCAACATACATCTCTTCCCTATCTTTCAGAAAAACGGTACCTATCTCAAAAATTTTTATTTTATTCATCTCAAGCAACGGTGCATTCGACTGATTCAATTTTAAACTTTCTTTCAATCCATCACTTAAATTTGTTCTTAAAAACTTTTTATCCGAAGCGGAAGCAAGCACTTCTATCTCCCCTTTATCCCTAAAAACATAAGTCATCACTTCCGAATACCCATCTGCTAAAAGTTTACTGCGGACTTGGAGTATTTTTGAATAAGTTTCATTCGCCTCAGGTTTGAAATTTATCTCCGGCAATTTTTCTTTTACCTTATCATATCCCAAAATTCTTCCGATCTCCTCCGCCATGTCTTCTTCTATCACCAAATCAAAACGCAACGGTGGCACCGTAATTTCAAAATTTCCTTCATATTCTTCATATTCAAAATTATATCTTTTTAAGATATCTCTTATACTATCCACAGAGACGCTGATTCCTAAAATTTTTGAAATCTTTTCAGTTTTAAAAGAAAGCTTTCTTACTTCTTGCTTTCGAGGATAAATATCTACTATTTCTTCAAATTTTCCACCGTAGTCCAGAAGTAGGGCGGAAATCTCTTTCATTGCAAAATCGCAAAGCTCCGGCGATAAATCATTTTCAAAACGTTTTGCTGCATCAGTAAAAATACCCGCTGTTTGTGCAGTTTTCCTCACGCTTATAGGATCAAAGTTGGCAACTTCCAGAACAATATCCTTGGTATTGGCATCCACTTCCGCGATTTTCCCTCCTTTTACTCCGGCAATAGCTAGGATATTTCTACTGTCTGCAATAACCATATTTGAGGTTTTTAATTGTATTTCTTTATTGTCTAAGGTAGTTATGCGCTCACCTTCTTTGGCGAGACGGATAATGATACTTCCATCCAATTTATTCAAATCAAAAGCGTGGATCGGCTGACCGCAATCATACATTACGATATTGGCCGCATCCACAACATTATTTATACTTCTTTGACCGATAGATTCCAAGTGATTTTTTACCCAATCCGGCGAAGGGCCGACCTTCACATTACGGATAATCCTGCCCATATACCTCCGACATTTTTCGCTCTTTATTTCTATTTTTAAATTAGTAGGTTGGGATTCCGGAACTCTATATTCTGGCAATTTATATTCCAAGCCTAAAATTCCTGAAATTTCCCGGACAATTCCTTGGTGAGACAAACAATCATGCGCACGATCTGGTAAAATTTTAATATCAAAAATAAAATCATCTCCTGTTTTCTCTACAGATTCAACCTCAAAAGCATGCAAGATTATGGCCTCAGCCACTTCCTCCGGCCCTGGTAAGTCTTTTATATATTCCTTTATCCATTTATAAGAAATTTTCATATTTAAATCTGATTCAATCTCAAATCTCCTTGATAAAAAAGGCGAATATCTGGAATTCCGAATTTAATCATTGCCATACGATCAAGTCCGAAACCAAAAGCAAATCCTTGATATTTCTTCGGATCAATCTTGCAGTTCTTTAAAACATTCGGATGAACCATGCCAGCGCCAAGAAGCTCCATCCATTTTCCATTGTGCCTTACATCTACCTCAAACCCCGGCTCCACAAAAGGAAAAAAACTTGGACGCAGGCGAATTTCCGCATCTTTTCCTAAAAATTTTTTGAAAAATTCGAGCAGTGCCCACTTCATATTTGCCACGCTAATATCTTCTCCGACCATCAATCCTTCCAGCTGGTAAAATTGCATTTCGTGTCCTGCATCCGTAGCTTCGTTGCGAAAAACTTTTCCTGGAACAACTATCGCGAAAGGAGGCTTTTTGCCCTCCTTGGTAAATTTTTCCATAAAATGAATCTGGGTATTGGAAGTATGGGTACGCAAAACATAATCTGGTGATCCTTTAATGAAAAAAGTATCTTGCATATCGCGCGCTGGGTGATCTTTAGGAAAATTCAAGGCATCAAAATTGTGCCATTGGTCCTCAAGCTCTGGGCCTGTGGCCACGCTAAAACCAAGTTCGGTAAATATATTTACCGCTTCGTTTATGACGATAGAAAGCGGGTGCTCTGTGCCTTTTTGTTTTTCTTTTTCCATTAGAGAAAATATAACACAAAATAGCTTTTTACCCAATATGTTTTACTCGTATATTTTCGCCATTTTGCAATACTCGCACTCGGTATTTTTACCGTAAGAATTATAATTGCAAGGTCTATTTAACCATTCACCCGTTCTGACAGATTCTTCGTAATCTTTTATATCCTTTAAAAGAAGTTCTATTTTTTCGCTATCTATGTGTGTCGTATAAAATTCATCTTTTTCATTTTTTGCTTCAAGAAATTCCAAAATAGATTCCTTTATGTCCGGCTTATTTTTCCTGCTCTCCGCTAAAAGAAAAGAATACATGGCCAGCTGGCGCATATAATCACTCATCCTTCCCTCCTCATTTATTTTTTCAATATCGTTTTTCTTCCTCGGATTTCCTGTTTTAAAATCAACTACTTTAAAAGATCCGTCTTTGAGTTTCTCTATAAGATCCACTTTCCCGTAGATACTCAAATTCGGAAATAATTTGCTTCGCACAAGTATACTTTTTTCATTTTCTCTATCTTTCTCTATTTCCGGCAATCTTTCTTTCACCCATTTTTTGATTATTCCGAGTGCTTCTTTATTTCCATCGGCTAATTTTACAATTTCTTCTTCCTTGGGAAGAGATTGTGATTTTAATATTTTATCTATAGCTGAGTGTACAATATTACCCATTTTAAGGCTCTCACTGAGCGGTTCCGGAAGTTTGAGTAAATTCCTAAAATACCACTTGCGCGGGCATTCGAAGAAATTATTTAGAAGAGAGACAGAAACATTTGTATCAGAATATTCTTTGGATACTATCTTTATCAGTTCGTTTTTTTTATTTGATGTTTCTTCTTGTTTTTGGGAGATTACATATGCTTTAGGATCATGGGATAAAATTTTCTCTTCTGTATCCTTAAATGAAGATTTATTAAAGAAATTTCCCAGAGATGACAGGTCGGAAACTATCCTGGCTAGTTCTTGGTCACGCCCGCTATATGAGAATCTGGAAAAAGAGAGTGTACAAAATCTCTTTGCTCTGGTAATGGCTACGTAAAGTTCTCTCTTGGCTGCAAGTTCGTCTTTTTCTTCTATTTTTTCCGCCACTGATTCTGGTAGTTTAAAATTCTTTCGTTTGCCTTTCATTAGACTTCCCTCGTCCAAATGCGCTATCCACACAAAATCAAATTCAAGTCCTTTAGACCCGTGTAAGGTCATGACCTTTACCCCCTCATCACTTCGAAATACGGCAAGGGGTACTTCTTCTTCGTACTCCATCAGTCTCTCTATAAAAGCTATATATTCCTGAAGGGAATTATTATTCTTTTCGGAAAAAGATAATGAAAGATGAAGCAAGCTCCTTATTACCTCTATCCTACGGAGAAGCTCTTCATGGTTGGAAGCTGTCTTAAGCAGAAACTCGTCTCCAGCAAGCTGTATTGTTCCATAGATATCCAGTGTAGAGAGAGAAGAAACCAGATTTTTTAATTTTTCCGCCAAAGCTTTTATCTCTTTATGTTCACCAAAAAGATCGTCTTGTGTGGAGAGAACATCATATAAACTAAGCTCTTTGCCTTTCTTCTTGTATAGAAAATCATGAGCCGACAAAACCGGTATTTTGATTACTGGATCAAGAAGCAATCCTGAGAAAGAGATACTGTCATTACTGTCAGAACATATTTTAAGAATCTTAAGTATGGCCTCAAACTCCTCGGTTTCAAAAAGCGACAAATTCTGCATAGAGGCTACTTTTATTCCCATATCGGCAAGGACACGTATAGCTGATACCACTTGCCTGTTCTTGGGTACAAGTATGGCGCAATTATTTTCGTCAATTTCTCCTTTTTCCAATTTCTCTTTTAAGAGAAGACCGCAAGCTATTATCTCATCGCGAGGATAGTCGCATTCTACAAGTTTTAGATCGTGGTTTTCTTTCAAAGTAGCGGATAATTTTTCTTTTGAGAAAGAACTGGAAAGCAAGGCATCTGCCGTATCCAATATATTTTTTGTGGATCTGTAATTGTCGGTAAGGAAAATTATTTTTGCTTTACCGAACATGGTTTTAAATTCTTCAAAATGAGACATCTTCGCTCCTCCGAAAGCGTATATAAGCTGGCGATCATCCCCTACCGCAAAAATATTAGGTTTTTCTTCTTTTTGCCATATGGTTTTCAGAAGTTCATTTTGGGTTCCGCTCGAATCCTGGTGCTCATCTATCAGCACGTACTGGTTCGCTTCGCGGATCTCGGCCCTAGCATCTAGGGAGTTCTCGACTATCTCAAGCGCGTATTTTATGGTATCGTCGTGATCCATGAGATTCTTCTCTCTTTTAGCGTCCTCGTAGAGCTTATAGAAATCCACTATCTCTTTAGTCCGCTCCAAGCTTTCTATTTTTGAAACAAACTCTTTTTTCATTTTCCCCTTGCTCTCTCCGCGGGTAGATATGCTTTCCGGATCCTTTTTGATATGTGTTATTTCTTTTTCTATCTCTTCCAAAAATTCTTCCGGCGACATTCGCTCGCGCTTTAGAAGCGAGATTAAGGATTTTAGTTCTTTAAAATGCCTGCCTGCATCTCCCCTAGGGCGTATGTGTTTCCATTCGTTTTCTCTTAGAATACTATCGCATATAGAAACGCTCTCGGCGTCTTCAAGAACTTTCGGGGATACATCAAAATCAAGTACTTGATAATATTTGTCTATGATCTCCGCAGAAAATTTATGAAAGGTAAGAACATTTACCCTGGAAGCTTCCCCTCCTATGTATTTACGCAACCTATCTCTCATCGCCCGGACGGCCGAATTAGTAAACGTAAGACACAGAATGCCATCAGCCCCTATATCGGTCTTCTTTAAAATGTTCCCTATTCGGAGAGCTAAAATCTCCGTTTTGCCTGTACCTGGCCCAGCAATAACCATTACGGGTCCGTCTATGGCATCCACAGCTTCCCTCTGGGCCTTATTGAGCTTTTTATATTTCTCGTCGAATAAGCTGTTAGTCATTAAGAATATTATATACTTTTGTCTAAAAATTAAAAACCAAGAAAAACTCGTCGCAGGCGTACTTTTTAGAAAACATTATACAGGCTGGCGAGCCGAGCATAGCAAATTTTCAGCAGAAAATTATGCGCGTTTTATAAAAAGTATGCCAAGAAAGAGTTTTTATACATCAAGAAAATTTTTCGGTTTTTCGAGATTTCTGTTTTACTCCGTCGTCACGCCGTCGAATTCAGGACTATCTGCCTCCGCTTCGGCTTTAGTCGCTTTAACTACACCGTCTTTATGATGAGCTGGGGAATAAATAGTGTAGAGCTTTAAACTTTCTGTTTGGGACGTGTTTATCACATTATGTTCCGCTCCTGCAGGAACTACTACCGCCGACCCGTCAGAGACTTTATATTCATTGCCGTCTATTATGCACTTACCCTCCCCTTTTTCAAAACGGAAGAATTGATCATTATCTTCATGCACTTCCATTCCTATGTCTTCTCCTGGTTGCAAACTCATGAGCACAAGCTGGCTGTGCGAAGCTGTATACAAAACCTTGCGAAAATTTTCATTTTCTAAAGTTTCTTGTTCTATGTTTGCATTATATCCTTTCATATTATTTTTATATTAATGAATAATAAAAAATTATTTAAAAATTGAATATCTTTTTACAAGCATGGTATTGTTCCATCTTCTACCCAACCCCAGATATATACCAGCGTCAAAAAATATAAACAAGAACATTATCAATATATACATGAGGTGATCGTCAATAAATGGATTATTGGCTGGAGAAAGCCCGACTGCCAAGTACATAAGGAAAAGCATTACTATCCCCAAAGTACTGGCTAGGTTCACGAAGATGCCGATACATAGGGCAATCCCGATAAACAATAAACCAAGCATAAAAAGCCAATCAATCAACCCAGAACCAGCTAAATTTTGAAAGAAAACTGTAAGCGGACCATGTGTCGCAAACTGCAAAAAACCAGCCGTCGGAGAAACACCGACAAGCCAAGATTTATCCGGTGCAGTAGAAAAACCAAGTCCGAATAATTTATCTGCAAACGCCCAAAGAAATATAAAACCCATAGAGAGCCTGAGCAATCCTAAAACATATTTTCCTTTTTCCATGCCTTAATTATACGCTTTTCTATTTCTTATTCAATGCGGCTCTGGTACCCGGACCAACATTGCCAACTTGAGATAGTTTATGAGCTTTTTGAAATGCTTTTACTGATTTTTCCGTTTGGGGACCAAAACTTCCGTCTATTGTGCCTTTGTAATATCCTAAAGATTTCAGTTTTTTCTGTAATTCTTTGACTTCTTCTCCCTTAGATCCTAACTTTAGGGCTGCGGTAAATTTATAAATAGAACTTTTACTACTAGAAGAAGTTGTGGAAGAAGTATTGGATGAAGAAGATGACGAAGAAGCGGAAGATGTGCCAGCAACGTAATTCGGACAAGTTTGTCCGGTCACTGAACTGAATATCGTAGAGGCCGTACATCCTGCCGGCACAACTATAGAGGTTGATGTACTGCTACAAGAAAGCCCGGTTATAGAACTATATCCTGTCGCCGTAGTACAACCATACGGCAGTGTGCTGGCGGTAGAAGTTCCGGAACAAGATAATCCTGTAATAGCACTGTACCCTGAGCTTGAAGTACATCCGGAAGGAAGCGAGGAAGAATAACTGCTTTGATAAGAAGAACCGACGGTGACAGAAAGAGTGGCACAACTGCCTGAATATGAACATATGTTCATAAGCGAAGATCCGTTTGATACTCCGTATATGCTAAGAACATTCACATTAAGCGTGGGACGAAAAATATTATCCGCAGAAGAAGATATATTGTATGGCATGCTTCCACCGGATATAGTCACGCTTACCGTTTGCCCGACAGAAAGATTTACGCTCTCCTGGCTTAGGACCAAGCGAGAACCGCTGCTTGAACTGTAATTCACGGTAACAGCTAAGGTACCGCAATTGCTAGAAGAAGCACAAATACTTAAATTGGATGAGCCACTTCCTATTCCTATAAGAGTCAAAACAGAGTTGGATAAATTGGCTTGCACTACTCCAGGATTTGAATTGGAAGATACATAAAACAAACTATTTGTAGGACCATATATATTTACATTCAAGCTTTGTCCGACAGAAATGGTAGGATTATTCTGGCTAAAAGTAACATTGGCAGAATTTGTATTATTCCCTATAGTAACATTTATAATCCCACAAGAAACCATATCCGTAGTACATACGGTTATGGAGGAAGATCCCGAAGTACTATTGGTGCTTAAAACCACATTATTCCCGGAAATACTGGCAGTAACGGCTCCCTGATTCTGACTTGAATTACTTAGAACCGTATAGGATCCAGATCCGCCGGAAACTTGAATAGAGATACTCTGTCCTGAATACATCGAAACACTGCTTTGACTGAATGTAAGTGGTTGAGCATTTGAATTTTGAACGGTTATATAAACGCTTGAACAGTTTGAACTGTTGCTAATAAGACAGAAAGTCGCAACAGTCGAGCCGTAGCTATTCGCATATACGGTAATCTGACTTCCATTTATGTTTAAATTCGCTATTTTGGGATTTGTATTGGCTGAAAGATATAAAGTACTCGAATTCAAATTGCTGGCTGTTAAGGTGGATGATTGTCCGATCGAAAGCACAAGTCCGGTCTGACTTAAAGAAAGCATATTATTGCCCGAAACATAGGAAGAAACGGACGGCCAGGTAACTTCCTGCGATTGAGTCCCATTAATTCCTCCCAAGGTCACATGCACTGCGCTTCCGGAAGATATACCATAATAAGAGCTGCTGATTGTGTAAAGGAGCGTACCGCTTGAATTGGTATTCCCTATTGGAGTTATCTGTTGACCGGAACCGGCTTTAGTGTAATAGAACAAAACGCTGGTATTAGGATCACCGGTTATATTCAATTGAACAGAATCCCCGTCTGAGAGCGGTGAAATATAGAGAGTCGGGGTCATGGCATGGGCCGAAGGAACACCAAATAAAGGAAGTGTGACAATTATGCTTATAAAAAGTAATGAGTAAATAAAATATGAAAAATATTTTTTATGCGTTAGGTGTTTCATACTAATCATTATATACACAATATTATACGGTGCAAAGAAGCAAATGGTGCAAAACTATTTCTGCACCATTTGCTGGAATCAAACGTATAATATTAATCTTTCCCATACAAACCCAGCAATACCGCACTATCCAAAATGTGCCCTTCCATGGCATTCAATAAATCTATTTTTGTAGAAGAATTACTCATAGAAAGCATCTCATCAAGCGCATAAAGTCTAAAATAATATCTATGCGTACCGGAAGGTGGGCAAGGAGAAACAAATCCTGCCTTCTTTAAGCTTGTAAAACCTTCCATTCCCCCGCCGATATCATCTTTTTTTATTAAAGATGTTTTAGGGTCAATATTCCATACAACCCAATGCACAAAATCCCCGCTTGGGGCATCAGGATCATCCACTATAAGCGCCAAGCTTTTCGCTGAAGCGGGAACTTCAGATATGAGGAGAGGGATAAAAGAACTTTCACCATAACAGGTGAATTTGACGGGAATTTCCCCATTATTTTCAAAAACTTCGCTTTCAATTTTCATAATATTTTGCCCGATAATTTTTTGATCGGAACTGTTAGTATTTTTAAAATCGACCGAATCTTTTTTATTAAAAGATGAAAAAATATAGATAACAGCAATTACTATAATAATAGGAAGAATAATCCATATCTTTCTCATATAATAATTATATTACAGATTAAAATTCAGTGAAGAACCTCAGTTTTTTGCCGGCCCAAAATTTCCCCGCAGAATCTATGCCTATACGAGGTGAGGAGTGTATATCTTTTTTAGAAATTACTCTCCCCTTTTCTATCCAAAGACCGCTTTCAAAAGTGGCTGGCTTGGCATTAAGCATCTTATCTATATGCAAACTCTTAGTAAGTCGAGCAGGGCCTTTTATCTCTTTCGTTCCGCGGATAAGCACAGCCCCCGGATGCCCTTCTTCTCTTGTCACTATATTTAACATAAAATGCATCCCATAAGTGAAATACACATACCAATACCCTGCCTTGCCCCACATTGGCGCATTGCGCACGGTTTTCCCGCGTGAAGCGTGAGAAGCGCGATCTTTTGGCCCGTCGTAAACTTCAACTTCGGTAATTTCATATCGCAAAATTTTCCCCCTATATCTACGCACTAAAAAAGCGCCAAGCAAACCTTTTGCCACTTTTTCGGTATCACTGTTAAAAAAAGAAAGAGGTAAAATTTTACGAACCATATAAGTTTAGATAAAACTATAATTTGGCAGTGTTTGGCTGATTTCCCACCCTATTTTTGCCTCAAGCTCCAATAGTGCCTGTCTTGACCTTGCCCGCTCGTTTGTAATTGGCAATAATCACTCCCCGTGGCGTAACCAAGCTCTCTGTTAAGGTGAATGCCGCCGGAATTGTACCCTTGTCGAATAATTTTTTCCCTTTGCCGAGAGTGAGTGGAAATATTTTAAGCCAGAGTTCGTCAACCAAATCATTTTCAAGTAGTGTCTGGATGAGCTTACCGCTACCGTGAACTTGAATGTCGGAACCTTTTGAATTTTTCAGCTTCTTGATATCAGCCACGCTTCTGAGAAAAATCGTATTTTCCCAATCTGACTTTTTCATAGTCTTGGACATAACATATTTTGCAACATCATTGATTCCCGGCCAATCATGTTCATGCTCTGGCCAATAATTTGCAAAAATCTCAAATGTTTTTCGGCCCAACAGAAGATCAGCAGGCTTCATTTGCTTCTGCATAATTTTGCCGGCAGTCTCGTCAAAATAAGGCGTAACCCAGCCACCATACTTAAACCCACCCGAGGTATCTTCCTTGGGTCCACCAGGTGCTTGCATTACGCCATCGAGAGTTATAAATGATAGGACAATTATTTTTCTCATATAAACTAGATTATTTCAAATATTCACTGATAATAATCTTCTTCTGACCCATTATGACATTCCATCCGTCGGGTCTATTCAAAAGTTCATCCAAATTCTTTGGAACTACTTGCCAGCGAAGCCCGTATTTATCGATACACCAACCGCACATAGATTCTTTACCGTCTTTAGTAAAATAGCTCCAATATTTGTCTATTTCCTCTTGATCATCGCACTGGATAGTAAGAGCAAACGCATCATTAAAGTTATTATGCGCTTTTTCAGTGCTCATGAATAAATACTTCTGATCAAAAATTTTAACTTGGCACAGCTCCGTCTTTCCGCTTGGTGTATCGCCTAAATCCATAACATTCCCCGCCTCAAAAGAACCCCCGAAGATATTTTTATAATAATCTATTATATGTGAAATATTCCCGCCTGTTTCGCTAAACCAAAGACTTGGTATAATTTTATTTTGCATAATGTTATTTATATTAATAATTACTTGCAATTTGCAAGTAATTATATTATACTACTAACGTAATTTAAAAGTCAATCCAAGAAACGTACAAATGCCAAAAAAATCTCTACGCTCACACTGCCCAGTAAATTTTGCCCTCGAAGCATTTGGTGACATGTGGTCACTGCTCATTTTGCGTGACATAATCTTTTGGGGAAAACACTCATTCAAAGAATTTCAGGAATCCAAAGAAGGTATTGCAACTAATATTTTAGCTAACCGTCTTTCAAAACTCGTGAGTAGTGGAATTCTTGTTAAATCAGTTGATGCTGTCGACAGCAGGCGCAGTATCTATAATTTAAGTAAAAAAGGATTGGACCTTATCCCCATGTTATGTGAGATGTCTGCATGGTCAACCATATATGATGATAAAACTACCGCTCCAAAAGAATTTGTAGAAAAAATCCGAAAAAATCGTACAGCCATGTATACATTGATGCACACCGTAGTTAAAAATGGCGGATCTTTCTTTGTAGGCAAAAATTCTGTTATAGAGAACTTGTGAAGCGCTAATATTTTATATTAACTTAGTAAATTATGTACGTAAGCTAATTTTTCTGATAAAATCAAAATATGAATCAAAAAGGAAAAAAGAAAACGTGTTCTCGTGGACATATCTTTTACAAGACAAGCACTTGCCCTATTTGTCCCCAATGCTGGCCAGGGTATAGACTTAAATTACAAAAAGATTTTCCCGAAAAACTTTCTGCCCCGGCGTTACGCGCACTTCACAATGCAAAGATTTTTAAACTCTCTGATTTAACAAAGAAGACAAAAGAACAAATCGCGGATCTGCACGGTATGGGGCCAAGTGGTGTAAGAATGCTTACTGCCGCGCTAAAATCCAAGAAATTATCTTTCAAAACATATACAAAGTAAAAGCAAGTACTAAACAAGGTGAGCACTTTGTTTTATAACAATAGTACCATCAATTTTAAACCGCGGTGAAATCCACCCATACTATGGCGAGTGCTTTTCCATCTCATTTTAATTCGCAAGAAAAAACTTTGGCGGAGGCGGAGAGATTCGCCCGCGACTTGAAATTTTTCCGTCGAAAAATTTCAGTCTGGGCACCGGCTCGCACCCGCCGAATACTTTCGGCGGACTGCGCTATCGCTCCGTGTGCTCCGCCGTTCGAATCTTCCCAAATCTTCCGCCTTGTTAGCAGAATCGCCAAGCAAAATCTTGTCGATTTTGTCAATGCGGGACACGTGGGTTAAGTACCCATAGGTACAATCCATGTAAGGGTATTTTAGCACTTTTCTCTAGTGCTTGCTGAGGCACTCGGGTCGCAATCGTGTTTAATACAAAACAAAGGTCTTTTGCCGAAAATGAGACAAAAGAGACACTTTTATTAAGATACTGTTAGTGTTTCATTTACTAAGAATGAAACATAACGACATTTTGACAAATATTTTTTATTGTTGTAATATAAAGACAAAATTATTTGAAAACTGAATAAAGGAGAAAAATCATGAAATGGTATGAATCTTTGTACTTTGGTACTTGGCAACTAAGCGAAGATTTTCATTTAGTTACAGAAAACGAAGCAAAAAGGGTTATAAACTTTGCCCTAGAACAAGGTATCAGTAACTTTGATACTGCCCACGTTTACGGAAATGGTAATGTCGAGTCTATTCTTGGAAACATTCTCCCTGAGGCTACAAAAATAATTACCAAAATACCGGCAATACAAAAACCGACATTAAATGAATCATCATTTATAGAGAAATACTACCCTATCGATTGGATGTCAGAAAAATTTGAGACATCAATGATTCGTTTAAGGAGAGACAAAATTTATGGAGTTCTCTTGCACAACTGGAGTAACGGTTGGAAAAATAATTATAGCGAACAACTATCTTATCTATTGGAATTAAAGTCAAAAGGAATCGTCGAAAAAATAGGAATATCTATTCCCAATAATTTTACCGGCGATCTTAATATTGATCTTGTAAAAAAAATAGACATCATAGAAGTTCTTTTCCGGTCTTGAAAAATGGCAATTTCTTTTCGTTCACAGCGATTCTGTCCCCTGTTTTCGGGTTCCTTCCCGTATAGCCCTCGTATTCCTTGACCATGAATGAGCCGAATCCTCGGATCTCAATTCGGTTCCCTTCGATGAGAGCGGCTGACATCGTATCGAAAACCAAGTTGACTATTTCCTCGGATTTCCTGAGCGGAAGGTCCGACTCCTTGGCTAAGGCCGCGATAAGATCTGACTTGTTCATGATGCATTCCTATCTGTTGTCACTTGGCCTTTTTGACCGCGTC
>DAHVYC010000099.1 GCA_027327845.1 Candidatus Nomurabacteria bacterium | reverse complement strand
TCATTTAAAATACCTCCTCATATTTATATATTTATAATCAAGTTGCTTCGCAACTTTAAGGGTGTAAATATTCGTCGATCTCATATCCATCCGCTTCAAAACGTAAGATGGATTTATAGACAAAAGTATCCTGCTAATTAATAAGCACTAATAATAACTATTATTATGGATTAATGAAGTTCGGGATTATTACCGGATTCTGGTTCGGCGGTGTTATCGCCGGAAAATCTTAAATCGGTGTAATCCCCTGCATCCTTAATGTCCTTAATGTCTTTGACGAGCTGTCTAATTTTGGAATTTTTCAGATAGTATAAGAGTTTATTATCGACTCTTTTGTAATCTACCATCTGGGTATTCCTTAAGACGGCTAAATGCTGGGATATGTTGGATTGGGTTTTACCTAAGGCGGAGGATATATCGTTGACGCTGACTTCTTCGTCGCATACGATACATAAAATGCCTAGTCTGATAGGATTTGACAGAAGTTTAAAAATGCTTGCCAAGTCCTTGCACTTTTTGTTGAGGTTTTTGTCGTCTACGCAAAACTCTTTTCCCATTTTTCCCATTTTTTAATTCTTTGCGGTGTAGCACACCGCGATTATGTGTATATTCTAAATATAGAATATTCTAAAATAGTTGTCAAGGGAAAAATAAAAAAAAATGAAATTGCGTTATAATTACCTAATTTTATAAAAAATGGTCGTTAAAATCGGATACAGTCTTTTTCCAATCCTTTCCTTCTTTTAAGAGTTC
>DAHVYC010000098.1:416-759 GCA_027327845.1 Candidatus Nomurabacteria bacterium | reverse complement strand
TCTTCCTGATGCCTTCCCGGTTCGAGCCCTGCGGACTCAACCAGATGTACGGCATGCGCTACGGCACGCCGCCCGTGGTCAGGAAAACCGGGGGGCTGGCCGACTCGGTGGAAGACAACGAAACCGGATTCGTTTTCGAAAGCGCATCCGTCGATGCGCTTTTCGATGCGATAGTCCGCGCCATTTCCTGCTACCGGAACCGGGAAGAATTCGAGCGCATCCAGAAAAACGGCATGAGCCGTGATTTCGGCTGGGGAAGCAGCGCGAGAGCCTATCTCGAACTTTACGAATCGCTGCTCACCTAGCAGGAACAGGATATAATACCGCCTTCTACGCCCGGAGG
>DAHVYC010000098.1:0-406 GCA_027327845.1 Candidatus Nomurabacteria bacterium | reverse complement strand
GGCAGAGTGGTCTATTGCACCGGTCTTGAAAACCGGCGTGCCGCAAGGCACCGTGAGTTCGAATCCCACCGCCTCCGCCAGTTTCCCGCCTTAACGAAGTTGCCACGCTTCACTGGCTGCGCCGGATACCTGACAGAACACGCCTGCCGAAATGAAAACCCTCTGTTGAAAGGGCCAGGAAAACTGCAAGAATATCAGACCAGCGCGACGACAAACAGGAAAACTTTTTTCAGAAAATTCATTGCGTCATCTGCAATTCCGATGATAGACCACGGGGCCGGACAAGTCGAGCCTTGCGCCAATTCCGCATCGCCATGCCAATCAGTCAGAAACTGATAATTCAAAATCAGGTACCGATCAGTATCGCGGTTCATCTGAACAAAGCCTAGCATCACCACTGAGCCAC
>DAHVYC010000097.1 GCA_027327845.1 Candidatus Nomurabacteria bacterium | reverse complement strand
TGGATTGAAAAAAGGTTCATACTCCATTTTTAACAAAAAATATGCGAAAGAAGAATATATAAAAATTAAAGAAAAGATAATAGAACATATGAAAAGAACCGGAGAGTGGGGAGAATTTTTCCCTTATTGGATTAGTCCATTCGCTTATAATGAATCGGAATCACAAGAATTTTTTCCATTATCTAAAGCAGACGCAGAGCATGAGGGATATCGTTGGAAAGAGCCGGACTTAAGGGATTATAAAATTACCTTAGAACTGTCAAAATTACCTGACAGCATCGAAGATATATCCGAAAGCATTCTAGGCGAAGTTATTAGTTGTGAACATGCTGGCAGATGTAATCATAATTGCACCACGGCTTTTAAGATAACCTTAAATGAATTTAATTTGTATAAAAAATTGAATATTCCTATTCCGCATTTATGTCCCAACTGCAGACATTTTGAGAGAATAGGCAGGAGAAATCCACCTGTGCTTTGGCACAGACAATGCATGAAATCTGGATGCAATAACGAATTTGAGACAAGTTTTGCCCCTGATCGACCGGAAACAATTTACTGCGAAGATTGTTATAATAAAGAGATATATTAATGAAATCAGAAACCAAACAATGCCAAAATTGCAAAAAAGACTTCACAATCAAGCCAGATGATTTCGGATTCTATGAGAAAATCGGGGTTCCCGCACCGACTTTTTGTCCGGAGTGCAGGTTTCAGAGGAGGTTGATGTGGAGAAATGAAAGAACTTTTTACAAAAGAACCTGTGGCTTATGTAAAAAAGAAATAATTTCTTCATATAGTGAAGATCAACCTTTCCCTGTATACTGCCAAAAATGCTGGTGGGGAGATGGTTGGGACCCATACAGCTATGGGAGAGATTTTGATTT
>DAHVYC010000096.1 GCA_027327845.1 Candidatus Nomurabacteria bacterium | reverse complement strand
ATCAGAAAATCTACTTAAAACTATATACTCAGTGATAGATTCGCGTAAAGGTTCTCTGGCTCCACGCCCAGCTGTCCACATACGGATATCATTAGGACTTCTACCAATTGGAACATTTATTACCCCCCTCTTACCTGTTGCAAGTGAAGCTTTTGGGTCGGAAACATGTCCATAAACGAATGTTAGATATTTTTTTTCTATAGTATGATTTTGAAATTGATCTTTTAAAAATAAAAAGGTTTCTTGATTTTTAGCAATGAGTAAAATTCCAGAAGTTTCTTTGTCGAGTCGATGAACAATACCAGGCTTCTTTATCGCAACCTTTCCGCCCTCAGAAGCATCAACTTCCAAATCCTCCCCCACATTTACTAAATCCGGATAATTTTCCAAAACCCAATCAGCTATTGTATAATCTTTAATTTTTCCATCTTGGTGGACAGAAACACCGGCTGGCTTATCTATAGCCAATATATTTTCATCCTCGTAGATAACTTTTATAGTCATAAGCATATATTATCATACAGTTGAAATATATTAAAAATATGATATCATTGTACCGTAAATAAAAGATGCGCGGTTAGCTCAGTTGGTAGAGCAACCCGTTTACACCGGGAAGGTCAGGAGTTCGAGTCTCTTACCGCGCACAAAATCTGGGAAATTTTGTTAATATGCCCCTGTAGTTCAATGGATAGAACTGCGGACTTCTAAGCCGTCGATGTAGGTTCGATTCCTGCCAGGGGCACAAAAGTGTGAATCCAAAAAGACCAAACTGCTTTGGTCTTTTTCGCTTTTGTGAGACGGAGCGATATTTATCGAGCACGACAAATCGCTAGTCGGGGTCGCGAGATTCTTTTGTGGCGACAAAAGAATACTTGTGACCAAAGGTGTCTTTTCAGTTTTTATTTACTTGGGTCTTTATATAACGATGGGCTATTTTTTATTTCCATTTCTTTTGTCGCCTTCAAATCAAAATTCTTCAATGTATTATTTAGCAGATCCTCTTTTAAAACAGTTTGATTTGACGTTGTATCTACTTTTACTTGAAAGATTTGTTCGTTTTTAATTTGAGACAAGAGATATAAGCTGAATATAATCAGAACAACAATCATTACATAAAATAAATACAAGATGAAAACCCAGTGTCTATGCGGGTTCATT
>DAHVYC010000095.1 GCA_027327845.1 Candidatus Nomurabacteria bacterium | reverse complement strand
TCTTTCTTGCAATAAGTACTACTATTTATAATTTGCCTTCCGGAATATTTATGCTCATAATCTCGTGTGGCAATGTTTCGATAGGCTTACATTCTCTAATCGAGAAATGGTATTTATCGACTATTCCAAGTTGTCTTCCATCTATAATATCACCATCCCCTTGTCGCCTCTTAAACGCTCTTTTATCCCCTCTTTGTTGATAAATATTCCGTAAAACATTTATATTCTGATAAACAGTGATACCTCCTATATCAGGGCATGGTCGGTTAAATTCCCAAACAATAAAAATCGGGATGTAATATCCATATGTCTTAAAATCATTTTCGTAGCACTCAAAGTAGCTAATTAACTTAGGCTTGTCAATTATAAGAGTTTCTTTGGGTTTCAAATGATCTGCCAATATCATTTCTGATTTCATAAAAGCTTTTCCTTCTAAGTATTTGGCTTCGGCTCTACAAATTATTAATTCGTCTTCGTTTTTTACATCTATCACACAAATGTCTGGATTTTTTTCGGTGGTCGTTATTTTACATTTATATCGAGTATATTTTTCTATAAAAGCCATTAGCTTATCTACTAAACTTTCTGAAGTTTTTAAATTTTCCTCAAACGGATAGTCGAGTTTAGATTTCGGGCTGCAAATTTTACAAGTACCACATTCGTAATTTACAGCCTTAAGATCTTTTATCTGGCAAGATAATATTTCCACGCAGTTTTTAAATTACACGCTAAATTACACAATTCGCAAAACTGGTTTCGTTCTTTTTCTTATTATATCCGTTTCTTTCTGATTTTCAACCATTATCCATTCTATTGTCGGTTTTCCGGCGAATCCTTTTTCCCATACAAACCATGCAAAAGGAATCATACTACTTTGTTTTCTCTTTTCGGCGTATTTAGTTAAAGGCAATCTTTTTGAGAAGACATAGACGGTTTTCATGGGAAATTTCTGGAAGAAATGGTATCTCGATGCCCCTTCCAGAAATGCAAGTTTTAAGAGTAAAGCTACTTTTTCAGAAGCACAATCCAGGGCATGTTCGGCAAATTTCTGCGCCAGTCTGTACGGTGGATTTGTAATGATATGATCCACATTTCTGAATTCTTTCAGAAAATCCACGCCTGGCTCGCCATAAATGTTATTTGCCCGTATATCACTTGCTATGCAGCCCGGGAAAAACTTGGCTATATTACCCTCTCCGCATGCCGGTTCCCATATAACGCCGTCAAATCGTTCTCTTTTTAAAAGTTCTATAACGGCAATATCGGGAGTAGGATAGTGATCTAACGGGTCTCTTGTATTACTGAAACCGACTATTGATTGTGCTCTTTTCAGATTTTCCATGATTTCCCCTCTTTTAGGATATTACCTATCAACTTCTGTGCCATTTTCAATTTGACTGTCACATAAGAAGTGGCTATTTGATTTTTAACAAAAAAAACATCTTTGCCTCACGCACTGCCGTCAAGAATATGACATTTATGTTTGAAAAATGTCTATGTTTT
>DAHVYC010000094.1 GCA_027327845.1 Candidatus Nomurabacteria bacterium | reverse complement strand
GCCATCCGACAGCGAATGGCTAGAATTTTCAGCACAAAGTCTAGAACAAGAAATAGGTTTTAAGGCTGAACCCTCTGATATGATCTTTATTTACCAATATACAAAAAGAGATAGAAGGTATAAAGATGAATACGTTGAACACATTGTTCGATTATATGCTGTAAAAAAATTCAAGGGTTCTCTATTAGATCTGGGAAATAATTCTCTTTTGAAAAAAGAGACCAGAAATCCATTTTGGATTCCTGCTAGATTCTTGCCAGAATACCTATTTGAAGGACACTTGGTTCTTTTTGAGAAATTGATCGACTTTCTTTATAAAGATCATTCTATTAATGGTAGAGATTACTACCATATGAAAGAAGACATAGAGAAAAGAAGATTTTTTTCAAAGGAAAATAAGAAGAATAATTATAAAATTGTCGGGGAGTAGTAACATATTCCCTGGCATTTTCATTTGCATTTTGGCTAAAAATTGGTATACTTCTTCCTATATGGTAATACGAATGAGACACACACGATCCCATACAGGGAATCGTCGATCACATCACGCCTTGAAAGCAAAGACTTTTGCGGCATGTTCAAATTGTGGACAGCCAAAGGAAACCCATACAGTTTGTAAAAACTGTGGCTTTTATCGTGGACGCAAAGTTTTAGATGTGGTCAAAAAGGTAGAGAAGAAGCAGAAGAAAAGCAGTAAGTAATAAGCAGTAGGTAGTAAGATATTTTATATTGCTTGCTACTTTCTACATATTCCATACTACAATCATTATATTATGGCAAACAGGCACCTTTCACGTTCAATTGTTCTCCAAACACTCTTTGAGTGGGATTTCGCTATGGAGAAAGATACTACTCCGGAAGAAATGCTTGAACGTAACATAGAAGAATTTGGGCCTGGTCTCGACGATTCTCATTTTATGAGTGATCTTTTTTCTGGCATAGTAAAGAAAAAAAGCATAATAGATGAAATAATAGAAAAAGCTGCACCAGACTGGCCTATCGAAAAGATTTCCGTAATAGATAGAAATATCTTACGCATAGGACTTTATGAACTTCTTTTTGGTGACAGGGAACAAGTCCCTCCAAAGGTTGCGATAAATGAAGCTATTGAACTGGCTAAAAGTTTTGGGGGTGAGAACTCAAGCCGTTTTATAAACGGAGTCTTGGGTGGGGTTTATAAGGAGCTTGGCGAACCTGGCAAGGATGATGTGGGTAAGAAGAAAAAACATAAACATTTCGAGACAGATCCAGCAAAGTTTCCAATAGAGAAAAAAGCTGGAGCTGTCGTTTATGCTAAGAATGATGGCAAAATTTATTTTGCTTTTGTTCACGATGTTTTTGGCTACTGGACTCTTTCAAAGGGCAGTATTGAGGATGGAGAGAATGAAGAGCAGGGCGCGATTCGTGAAATAAAAGAGGAAATGGGTGTTAATATAAAAATAAAGGAATTCTTAGGACGAAGTGAATATATAGCTACTCACCCAGAAGATGGCAAAATAAGAAAACAAGTAATATTTTTCCTAGGAGAAACAGAGTATCAAGATTTAACGCTTG
>DAHVYC010000093.1 GCA_027327845.1 Candidatus Nomurabacteria bacterium | reverse complement strand
TTATAGGGCGGATCGGCCTGCTGACGGTATCTATAATATTTATTAGCCCATCTTTCGTTTTTCCAATTCTAATATCGTGCGTTTCAGGGCAATTTTTATAAAAATGGTCGAAATACACCCCTCAAACCCGCATTGCTTCGTTGAAATTCGTTTGTGGTGACCTAAAAAAGATTTCCAATTAAATTTTATATTGACATTTCTCTTCCATTGGTTGATAATTAGAATACGACTATTGTTTCAAAGGGGAAAATGATGTTTATCCGGGAAAGCAACACAAAAAATAAGAAGACGAAAACTACATATTCGACACACAAGCTTGTTGAAAACTACCGCACAGATTCAGGTGTCCGGCAGAGAGTAATCATGAGCTTGGGAACTCTCACTTTACCCAAAAAACGTTGGAAAGAACTTACGGCTTTGCTTGAATCTCGTATTTCAGGCCAAAAGTCTTTTGTGGAAGACGATGAAGAAATAGCCATAATTGCTGATGATGTATTAAAACACAATAAATTTATTAAAAGACAAAGAGAAGAAATAGCTGTTAACGAAGAAAATCAAGACATGCAGGTAGTTGATTTGAATAGTGCTTCAACGAGTATTTATCGGTCATTAGGGGCAGAATTAATCGCGCACACTTTTTGGGAAAAGCTTGGTTTTGACACTATTTTAAAAGATTGTGGGTTTGATCTCAAGCAGCTTTCAATCGCAAAAGCAGTAATCCTTGGGAGATTAATCCATCCTCAAAGTGAGATAGGTAACTGGAGATGGTTTCAAAACAGCACATCCCTCATTGAGATGACTCCTGTTGATTTATCAGACACCGGAAAAGATTTATTTTATGAAATAGGAGATATGCTGTTTGAACATAAAGAAGAAATAGAAAAAGCACTGTTTTTGAAGGAGCAGCGTGAATTTTCTCTCAAAAAGCGGGTTTATCTATATGATCTTACAAATACATACTTTGAAGGTAACGCCAAAGGAAATAGAAAGGCTAACTTAGGCCATTCTAAAGAAAAACGGACAGATTGTCCCCTGGTTACACTTGCGCTTGTTGTTGATGAACTTGGGTTCCCTGTATTTAGTCAAATTTACGAAGGGGGGCAGAGTGAGCCAAAAACTTTAGAGGATGTTTTGAAAAAACTGAAAACGGATACCGGCAGTTTGCTTGATGGTGAGAAACCGGTATTAATAATGGATAGAGGAATTGCAACAAAGGATAACATAGCCCTAATAATTGAAAATAAATATCCATATACTGTTATAAACCGTCGGCAAAGTGAAAAAGATTACGAAAATGACTTTGCGGCAATCAAACAATTTATGGGGTCAAACCAGCCTCCGCCTCCAGACGGATGGGAAGCAGTTAATAACGAAAACAGCGTTTATATAATGAAAAAATCATCTGATAAAACAGCCTGTGTACTTGCTGCAAGTATTGGTAGGACAAAAAAGGAACAAGGGATGGATGCCCTGAAAGAAGAGAGATTCCTTGTTGATATAGAAAATCTAAAAAAGTCTTTTGAGAAAGGCAATATATTAATACCTGTTAAAATAGGTGAGAGAATCGGTAAAATAAAAGCAAAGTA
>DAHVYC010000092.1 GCA_027327845.1 Candidatus Nomurabacteria bacterium | reverse complement strand
GATGAGATAACAAAAATCACGGAAGGAGAATTTCCTCCAAAAGCTGTAGAAGATGCAAAGATGATTGCAAACATGGATCTTTTAGAGTATATTGATTCTGCGCTTGAGCATTCAAAAGGCCTCTCTGATTCTATTCTTTTATACGGGAAGACGCCTTACGAGCTTTATAAGGAATATGCAAACATAACCCTTGACAATTTAAGAGGCACTGCTAATAAATATCTCAAAACAAAAGGAGATAATAATTCAGTGCTTTTGGTTTCAAGTTAACCCTAAAATCTATTTAAGCGATAAATTTCCTAAAATAAAGATGTTAGGAAAGAAAGTAAAAAACATAGAAATAAAAAAAGGGGAGAAGATATCTGAACTTATCTATGCATTTTCAGAGGCAGGAGGGTTTACAGCAAAGAAACTAGCGACAGCCTCCGATATATTCAAGGATATGCAAAAAGACAAGCAATGTGTAAAATTCTTGTCATTTCCAGCTGATGTTATCTCTACCGGCTTGAGAGGGGTTATCGTTGACTTAGTCAAGAATAAAAATGTAGATGTCATAATTACTACCTGCGGAACATTGGACCACGACTTAGCAAAAGTATGGAAAGATTATTACGCAGGAACTGAGATGTCCGATGATGTGAAATTAAGGCAGGAGGGCATAAACAGACTTTATAATATTTTTATACCCAATGACAGTTATGGTTATATATTAGAGGACAAGCTGATACCGATACTAAAAGAAGCTGCTTCTTTTCAAAAGGAATATTCCACGAGCGAATTAATAGATTTTGTAGGCAGTAAGATAAGCAGGGAAAGAAATGCAAAAGAATCAATTGTTTTTTGGGCGTGGAAAAATAAAATACCAATAATAGTACCCGGCATAACCGACGGCAGTGTAGGTTCCCAGATTTGGATGTATTCCCAAAAAGACAAAAATTTCAGGATAAATCTGCTGAAAGATGAAGATCTCCTGGCAGAGATAGTTTTCAAGGCCAAAAAAAGCGGCGCATTAATGCTTGGCGGTGGAATCTCAAAGCACCACACTATCTGGTGGAATCAGTTCAAAAATGGTTTAGATTATGCAATATACATGACTACTGCGGTAGAATGGGACGGTAGTTTATCTGGTGCAAGATTAGAAGAAGCAATATCATGGGGCAAGGTAAAACCTGAAGCAAAACAGATTACAGTCGAAGGAGATGTAACTGTTCTTTTACCGCTGCTTTATGCTTCTTTTTTGGGGTGAGAATATGAAAATAGCGGAATTAAAAGATGGAATGAGTGATGTCGATTTAACGGCAGAAGTAACGGAAATAGGCGAGGCCAGAGAAGTAATGACAAAATTTGGCAGCAATAAGGTGGCTACCGCCAAAATAAAAGACGATAGCGGGGAGTGCAAATTGTCTCTTTGGGGAAAACAGATAGACATGTTTTCCATTGGAGATAATGTAGAGATAAGCAAAGGCTACGTGAAATCTTTTCGAGATGAGCTGCAGGTTAATGTGGGAAAAGCAGGTTCTATAAGAAAAGTGTAGTATGTTTTTATTTTATTTTATTTCCCGCTCTCGTCTTCTATCGTTTCGTGGACGACTTCATATGCGAACTTCTATATTTAGCATATGTAATTGAATACTTCTTCGACGGCAGCTGGTTTAGGGAGTGCAGGTGTTTCCGTTGAACCA
>DAHVYC010000091.1 GCA_027327845.1 Candidatus Nomurabacteria bacterium | reverse complement strand
GCAAAAGCCGGGTTCTATTTATTTAATTCAATTCGACCTTTATGTTTATTTTATTTTTTGGATGCCTCGAGTTTAGCTTTCTTTTCTTCTATTTTAGCTTCCATTTCTTCCGCCTTGTCCTCCATATCCTCTTGAACGATATCGACTAAAAAGGGGAACACCGTTCCAACCTTCTCGAGCGCTCCGCTTTCTTCCCATATCTTTTGCATTTCGTATATAGTATAATCTTCGGCTGCCCATGCTCTATCTACGACATTCATGCCCGGAAACCCTTCAAAAAGTTCCTCTCTCATCTCCATTTTTTTGGATGACAACTCTATCATTCTGGGACCCCAATCGGGAAATGCATCGGGAGAAAGCATATCGGGAGCTAACTGGTTTCCCCTTGTAAGAACCAATTTTGCAATTCTTGTATAACCTGCAAGCGCTTCTGCCGCAAGACCTTCTCTAACGGCAATCTCTCTCATAGCCATAACGATATCCGCTGCGGAGTTTTCTTTTGGACACCTGTATTTACAACTATAGCACTGGGCGCAATTCCAAATTTTGCCCTTCATATACTCTTCTATCGTCTCTTCGTCGCCCTCGATTATCATCTGGCAGACTTCACGCGGGGAATAATCGTAAAAAGCGGCGGCGGGACAATTAGCCACGCAGGTTCCGCAATTCAAACAACCGTGAAGGGACTCTTTAATACGGAAATCTTTCATGATTTCCTTATAAAAATGCCCCCCCTTGGTGCTTTCAATCTTTTCTGTGATAGGATTTTTGGTTTCTTCACTCATTTAAAATACCTCCTCATATTTATATATTTTAATCAAGTCGCTTCGCAACTTTTAGGGTGTAAATATTCGTCGATCTTTTTGATATTTTATTGATTAATTTTTGACATAATTCCAACATGGTTATTTTTTGCAGAAGCAAAAAATAACCTTCTAAAAAATAAAAAAACGCTACGCGGAAATTTGAATTTTAAACTATGGAAGCGGTGCTGCTCACGGACCCGTGCCGCCATCTGTTTCAGGAAAGATATCGTCAGATATTCTTATATCCTTAAAATCCTTTGCGTCTTTGATCTCTTTTATGTCTTTTATTAATTGTCTTATTTTAGAATTTTTTAAATAATACAAAAGCTTATTGTCTTCTCTTTTGTAATCGACCATTGCGGTATTTCTTAAAACGGCTAAATGTTGGGAAATATTAGATTGGGATTTTCCGAGGGCGGAAGATATATCGTTTACGCTGACTTCTTCACCTTCAACAATGCAGAGAATTCCGAGTCTTGTAGGATTGGACAGCAGCTTAAAAATATAAGCCAATTCCTTGCATTTTCTGTTCAGATTTTTATCGTCGGCACAGAACTCTTTTTCCATTTTTCCCATTTTTTACTTACTTGGTGATATAACATATCACAATTATGCGTATATTCTAAATATAGAACATTCTAAAATTCTTGTCAAGCAAAAAAAACAAAAAAATAAAAAAATGTTCTAATATCAAAAATTATAAGGTTTTATTTTCGGAACCGGCGAGTAACTTTTTCCAGTCTTTCCCGCTTTTAAGCAGTTCCGAAAAAATATTGTCCACGGGAAATTGGTTATTTTTAATATAATTTTTCCATAAATCTATAAAAAATCTTTTTTTAAGCCTTAAAGAATCGATCGATAACTCTTTAAACTCGTTT
>DAHVYC010000090.1 GCA_027327845.1 Candidatus Nomurabacteria bacterium | reverse complement strand
GAAGGGCCATTTTTCTACTATTAAAAGATTTTTATTTTTTATAGGTAACATTGACCAAATCTCTTCAGTGACAAAAGGCATAAATGGATGAAGTGTTTTAATGGAGAGAGCCCAGATGGATAGTAATGTAGATTTTCTCTCTTTCGCTTTTTCTCCACCTTCTTTCATTATCTCTTTACTTTCTTCTATTATCTCATCTGCAAATCTATGCCAAATATATTGATAAATTTTTTCAGCTGCGAGATGGAAACGATAGTTGTCCATATCGGAAGTAATGTCTTTTATAATTTCCTTAAATTCTTCTGTAAATTGATTTGATACATTTACGTCATGTTTATGTTCTTTAGTGTTTTCTAAAATGAAACGCGTAATGTTCCAAATTTTATTAGCAAAATTTTTATAACCCTTTACTTTGTTTTCATCGAAATTACTATCATTTCCTCCACCTGTCCCTGAGACGAGAGACATACGCAATGCATCTGCTCCATATTTCCCTATTATCTCTACCGGGTCTATATTGTTGCCAGATGATTTACTAAATTTCTTACCATTTTTGTCTCGCAAAATTCCGTGCAAGAAAATTGTTTTGAAAGGAACCGTTCCCAATAAAAACTGTGACATCAATATCATTCTCGCTACCCAGAAGAATAAAATTTCATAACCAGGATTGATGAGGGTAGTGGGGTGATAATTTTCTAAATCTTTTGTTTTTTCTGGCCAGCCCAAAGTAGAGAAAGTCCAAAGTCCCGAGGAAAACCAGGTGTCTAAAGTATCAGGATCTTGTGTCCAGCCGTCTTCTTTTGGTGCTTCTAGCCCACAATATATCTCATTTTCTTTGTACCAGACGGGTATTTGGTGTCCGTACCAGATTTGACGAGAAATACACCAATCACGTAAATTAAAAATCCAATGATAATAAATTTTCGCGAAATGATCTGGAAGAATTTTTATATCTCCTCTTTCTACTGGCTCACGCATTAGCTCTTTCAATGTCTTGCCGTCTCGCTCTTTGATTGGCTTATTTACGTTGATAAACCATTGTAATTTTGGCAACGGCTCTACTATTCCACCCGTTCGCTCAGCCGTCCCAACGTTTTGATTTATTTCTTCTTCTTTTTCTAAAAGATTTTCTGACTTTAACCATTCCACGATCACTTCTCGAGCCTCGGTTGTTTTTTTATTAAGTATATTTTCTTTTCCAACTGCCATTTTTGCATATTCATTTATAACTTGTGGTCGTGGTAAATTGTGTCTGTCTGCGATTTCCCAGTCAGTCATAGAATGTGCAGGGGTCACCCCTAAAGCACCCGTTCCAAACTCGAGGTCTACATCTTTATCTTCTATTATTTTTATGTGGATAGGTACTCCACAAAATTCTAAATCATATTCTTTTCCAACAAATTTTTTATAACGTGTATCTTCTGGATTTACTGCTACGGCCACATCTCCGACTTTCGTTTCAGGTCGCGTAGTAGAAATAGAAATGGGGAAGTCTTTACTATATTTAAATGTATACATTTTTGCTTTTCTTTCTTCATATATTATTTCATCATCAGAGATGGTCGTTTGGCCTTTTGGGTCCCAATTTACGATTCTATTGCCACGATAAATAAGCCCTGCGTCATACATTTGTTTGAAAGCCGTTTTTACAGCCAAATTTCTTTTTTCATCAAAGGTAAAAGCTTCTCGTGACCAATCAAGGGAGGCACCCATTTTTTTAATTTGAGAAAT
>DAHVYC010000008.1 GCA_027327845.1 Candidatus Nomurabacteria bacterium | reverse complement strand
GAAGGCATATAAGAAAAAAGTACCCCATGGTTTTGGTATTTTTGCCAAAGAAAAAATAAATAAGGGAGAGAAAGTGATCATTTTCGGCGGATATGTGATGGACGAAAAACAATTTGAATCTTTGAGTGAAAAATTGAAATCTTACCCATTTCAGATAGATGACAAAATATACTTCGGACTTTCAAATCTGAAAGAGGTAGAAGACGCAGACTATCTGAATCACAGTTGCGATCCGAATTGCGGATTTGGAGGAGAGATAAGCTTGATAGCTATGCGAGATATAAAGAAAGGAGAAGAAATCACCATAGACTATGCCATGTGCATATCTTCTCCTAAGGTGGAGGATATGCCTTGCCAGTGCGGAGCGAAGTCATGCAGGGGAATAATAACGTGTAATGATTGGAAGAAAAAGAATTTACAGAAGAAATACAAAGGTTTTTTCGAACCTTTTTTAGAAAAGAAAATTAAAAGTTAAAATTTTTAAAATATGCAAATGTGTCCATGGGAAGCAGCTCAATATCTATTTGTTTCTAGCAACGTTCCGCCTCTGTTTTACTATTCCCATGGACTTTCTTTGCTTTTCGCTCTTGTTTTCGGATTTATTCTTTTCTTTAAGGCAAGGAAGGCGTTTTCCGCCAAACTTTTGTTCGTGATAACCTTGCTTTTTTCGGCTTGGGTTTTACTTGATTTGCATATTTGGGCCACGAATAATCCTTCCGACGTTCTGTTTTTCTGGGCTCTTATAATTCTCGTAGAAGTTTTGATTTATGTTTTTTCTGTTTATTTTATAGATGTATTTAATACGAAAGGGGATGTGAGTTTTAATAAAAAAATTATAATGTCTCTCCTTGTATTGCCTATAATTCTCGCCCTTTCCACCAATCTGAATTTATACGGCATAGATATGAGTTCTTGTGTGGCCCTGGAAGGATTTATGGCAAAGTATTATGCCTACGGGGTAGAGATATTTTCAGTTTTATGGATACTGTTCTACAGCATAAGGTTTTATAGAAAATCTGAAAGTTCCGATGCAAAAAAACAGGTTTTCTTCTCGACTGTGGGTATACTGTTTTTCCTTTCCGCTCTTTCCTCCGGTAATTTGATAGGAAGTTTTACGGAACAATGGGATTACTCCCAATTTGGCCTGTTTGTAATGCCGATATTCATAGGCATATTGGCTTACCTTGTGGTAAGGTATAACTCTTTCAGCATAAAACTTATTGCCACCCAAATGCTTGTGTGGGGGCTCATGGTATTGATCGGTTCGCAGTTTTTCTTTATTAGAACCCCGATCAATCGCGTCTTGAATGGCATTACTTTCATTGCCACTATATTCTTCGGATATTTGCTTGTTCAGTCGGTAAAGAGGGAAGTAACACAGAAGGAAGAGTTGGCCAAGCTCAATATCAATCTGGAAACACTTTTGAAGCAAAGAGAGAGCCTTGTGCATCTTGTCACTCACAAAGTCAAAGGTTCTTTTACTCGTTCTAAGTATATTTTTGCCGGCATTTTAGACGGAATGTTTGGAGAAGTGAACGAAGAAATAAAAAAGAGAGCCGAACAGGGACTCGAATCGGATAATATGGGCATAGAAACCGTTGATCTGGTACTTAATGCAGCCAATCTTGAAAAAGGCACGGTAAAATATGAAATGAAAACAGTTGACCTAAAAGAAATACTGGAGAGCTCCATATCTGAAAAGAAAATCGGTGCTGAATCAAAAGGATTAAAAGTGGAGACAGAAATAAAAGATGGCTCATATGATGTATACGGAGACCCGTTTTGGCTTAGGGAAGTCTTTAATAACTTAGTGGAAAATTCGATAAAATATACAAGAGAAGGAAGCATAAAAATTTCCTTATCAAAAAAAGAAAACGGAAGAATATTGTTTGTCATCAAAGATACCGGCGTGGGGATAACTCCGGAAGATAAGAAAAATTTGTTTATGGAAGGAGGACGCGGAAAAGACTCGGTAAAAATAAATGTGGATAGTACCGGATACGGATTGTATTCTGTGAAATTGATAGTAGAAGCTCATAAGGGAAAAGTTTGGGCTGAATCTGAAGGTTTAAATCAAGGATCTTCTTTCTTTGTGGAATTGCCTGCTTCTTCTTAGGCGTTTGCCGGGCCATTATCCGCTTGTTATAATATCTCTATGACTTGGGCTTTTAGAAGACAGCTTTTTTTCTTAGGCATTTTGGTGGTACTTTTGGGTTTATTTGGTTTTTTTGTGGTTTATCCATACATAAACAAATTGCCTACTTGTACGGACGGAAAGCAAAACGGAGATGAAGCAGGAATAGACTGTGGAGGGTCATGCCCTACGGCTTGTTCTTTTTCCGTAGACCAGATTTCCATACTTTGGACCAGGGCTTTTGAAGTCGTGCCTGGCAGATACAATGCCGTAGCATATCTCGAGAATCACAATAAAAACGCGGCTATTGATAAAATAAAATATAAATTCCGTTTTTCCGATAAAGACAATATATATATAGGGAAAAGAGAGGGGGAAACTTTCATTCCACCTTCTGGGAAGTTTGCCATATTTGAGCCGGGGATAGATGTAGGCAATGCCGTGCCGGTGTATACGAATTTTGAATTTACGGAAACTCCGAAGTGGCAAAATGTCTCTGAAGATAAGTTGAATCAACTTAAAGTTTCGGTATCGGATATAAAACTAGAGGGAGAAAATACTGCTCCGCATCTTTCCGCTACTGTCGTAAATAATTCCATTTTTGACATACCGGAAATCAAAGTAATTTCTGTACTTTATAATCGAAATGGAGATGCTGTGTCTGCGAGCAGTACTTACATAGATAAGCTTAAAGGGGGAGAGAGCAAAGGGATAGATTTCACTTGGCCGGAGCCGATAAAAGACACCATAGTCTCCAAAGAAATAATCCCGATGTTTAATTTCTTTCTGGTTAACTTAAAGTAAATGATAGATAAGATCTTAAAGAGAATAGATTGGTTAATGGTTTTTTTTATTGTTCCGATACTTTTATCCGGACTCTTTACCATGAAGTCTTTCGTGCCGGAAGAAGGATCTATCAATTTTTTTGATAAACAGATAATTTGGATAGTCATAGCTCTGATATTTTTTATAATTTTTTCTTTTATTGATTCCAGATTTTTCCGCAGGACAGATGTCTTGGTGACATTGTTTTTGGTATTCTCTTTCATGCTTATTGTTCTTTTGGGATTAGGGCATATTACCAAAGGCGCTAAAAGCTGGTTTTCTCTTGGATTTTTTTCTTTTCAGCCGGTGGATTTGATGAAGCTCGTGCTGATACTAATCCTGTCAAAATATTTTTCCATAAGGCACGTGGAAATAAAAGACGTCAAACATATATTTATCTCCGGTTTTTATGCATTTGTTCCTTTTGTTTTGGTATTGCTCCAGCCGGATTTCGGCTCTGCTATGGTGGTGTTCTTGATATGGTTCGGCATGGTATTGGCTTCAGGAATTTCAAAGAAGCATTTGCTCCTGGTTTTTATATCGGGTTTGGCTATTTCTCTTTCCCTCTGGAATTTTGCTTTTGCCCCGTATCAAAAAGCTCGTATCATTAATTTCATAAATCCTTTAGCGGATATAAGAAATTCGGGATATAATGCTTCCCAGTCGACTATTGCCGTAGGGTCGGGAGAAATGTTTGGCAAAGGGCTCGGTTTTGGCACTCAATCCAGGTTGAAGTTTCTTCCGGAACCGCAATCCGATTTTATATTTGCCGCTTTTGCCGAAGAATGGGGGTTTATAGGTTCATGTATTCTTCTCCTGCTTTATGGGTTGGTTGTATGGAGAATTCTCTATTTGGCTTATCATGGCGGATCGAATTTTGAAATGCTTTTCGGTATAGGTCTTGCTATTTTGTTTATGAGTCACATACTTGTAAATATAGGTATGAATATAGGACTTTTGCCTATCACAGGCATTCCCTTGCCTCTTATGAGTTATGGCGGATCCCACTTGGTTACGGAATTTGCGGGATTGGGTATATTGATGAATATGCGCAAATATGAAAGGCCGGCGCACAGAGATGACATGAAAAATGAATTTTTAGGTATATAAAATTTACAGAACCATAATCATGCATATAATCGACGGTAGAAAAATTAAAGATAAAATTTTATCAGACATAAAGAAAGAGGTGAAAAATTTGCCTTTTGTGCCGGTTTTTTCCGATGTATTGGTGGGGAATGATCCATCTTCTATGCAATACGTGAAAATGAAAGCGAGAACCGCAGAATCTTTGGGTATAAAATTTCACAGTGCCGATTTTCCTTCTTCTATCACGACAGAAGAACTGGTAAAAGAGATAAGTATTTTAAATAAAATAGAAAATATGTGTGGCATAATAGTGCAACTTCCGCTTCCAGAAAGCATAGATAAAAAATCTGTGCTTGATGCCATAGATCCAAAACTTGATGTAGATTGCTTGGGACGAATTGCCAGTGAGAAATTTTATAAAGGAGAAAAATGTCCTGGATTTCCTGCGGCTTTAGCGTGTATTTACTTGTTGGATTCCCTTAATATTGATCTATCAAAAAAAGGTTTTGTTGTTTTAGGGCAGGGAGAATTGGTGGGTAAGCCGGTAACTGCTTTACTCCGCAAGCGTGGTTTGTCGATACAGACAGTAGATAAAAATACAAAAGATAAAGAGAAAATAATCAAAGGGGCGGACGTAATTATTTCCGGAATGGGGAGTGGCAGGTATATTACAGGAGAAATGATAAGGGACGGGGTAATCATAATAGACGCTGGCACTTCCGAATCGGAAGGGAGTATAGTAGGGGACGTAGATATGCAGTCAGTGAAAGATAAAGCCGGATTCATTTCCCCTGTGCCTGGAGGAGTCGGTCCAGTGACTGTGGCGATGCTTTTTAAGAATGTTTTAGAAGTAGCGAAATCCTTTGCAAAAGCTTAGGATGATTTTACTAAATCAAATATATGAACAACCAAATCTTTTTCTTTTTTTATAATTTAGCGCACACGAGCGCATTTGGAGATAAGCTGATTGTCTTTTTCGCGGAGATTTTTCCATATTTCATCGTGCTGGGTGCTGTTGTTTTTCTTTTTTTTCATCATGAAGTTTTGCCTTCCAGAAATCCTTTCGGGGTTTTTATAAAAAAGTGGAGAGAAGTCTCGTTTGCTTTTGTCTCTGGGTTCTCTGCTTGGATACTGTCTTTGATTTTAAAGAATTTGCTCCATACCTTGAGGCCTTTTGATATTTTTCCGAATGTTGTCCCGCTTTTACATGAGGCCGGATATGCTTTTCCGTCTGGCCACGCGACCTTTTTTATGGCTTTAGCTTTTTCTATATTTTTCTTTCACAGAAAGGCGGGATACTTTTTTATTGGTTCTGCGCTTATTATAGGAATTTGCAGAATAATAGCCGGAGTACACTCGCCTGTAGATATATTAGGAGGATTTATTTTGGGTTTCCTTATAGCATTCCTTATCAGGGATTTACGCGGTAAGTCATTTTTTGACTTTTTGGGTCCGAAGGTATAGAATACCCTTATATTATTTATGTGGAAAAAGATAGTTTCTATATTAATAGTGCTTGCTTTCGGCTTTGCCGTAGTTTTTTTTGTCTTTAAATCGGAACCCAAATTAAACCCTAATTTCGAAAATAGCGGCTCATTTTTCAAGAGTTTTCCTTTTCGTTTGGGCCTTGATCTCTCAGGCGGAAGTCATTTGATATATAAGGCAGATATAAGCGGAGTCGCTCCTGGAGAAGTTTCAGCTTCAATGGACGCGCTTCGAGATGTTATTGAAAGAAGGATAAATCTTTTCGGAGTTTCCGAGCCGGTAGTACAAGTGCAAAGCGGTAGTTTTATTTCCGGCGGAGATGAGAAGCTCATAGTGGATCTTCCAGGTGTTACAGACGTGGAAAAAGCGACTACCATGATCGGGCAGACTCCTCTTCTTGAGTTCAAGATAGAGGCACCGGCTGGAACTCCTCAAAAAGCTACAGTAGATAAGAACGGGAAAGTTACTTTGGATACCGGCCCGCAATTTGTTTCCACGGAGCTTACGGGAAGATTCTTAAAACGAGCCACTCTTGAATTCGACCAGACTACCAATGAACCGAAAGTAGGTTTGCAATTTGACGATACAGGCACGAAACTTTTTGATCAGATTACGAAAAACAATGTAGGGAAAATAGTGGCTATATATCTAGATGGAGCTCCGATTTCTACGCCGGTGGTCCGCGAAGAAATACCGAACGGTCAAGCCGTAATATCCGGCAATTTTAACCCGCAAGAAGCAAAACAGTTGGTAGGACGTCTTAATTCCGGAGCTTTGCCAGTGCCTATATCGCTGCTTTCCAGACAGACTATAGGTGCTACTTTAGGAAGCGATGCCGTGGCTGCAGGAGTAAAAGCTGCAATCATGGGATTTTTAATAGTAGCTCTTTTCTTGATACTTTGGTACCGCTTGCCGGGACTTATCGCTGTGCTTGCCTTGTTTATATATATAGCGGTAATGCTTTCCTTGTTTAAGCTTTTACCTGTCACACTTACCGCAGCCGGTATAGCGGGATTTATCATTTCCATAGGTATAGCCGTAGATGCGAATATTTTGATCTTCGAGCGTGTGAAAGAAGAATTGCGTTCCGGACGCACTGTGGCGGATGCAGTATTTTCCGGTTTTGGCAGAGCTTGGTCTTCAATACGCGATTCCAACATTTCCAGCGTGATTTCGGCTATAATATTGTTTTGGTTCGGGACATCTCTTATAAAAGGTTTCGCTCTTACTTTAGGTATGGGGGTTTTAGTGTCGATGTTCTCAGCGGTTATGATTTCTAGGATTTTCCTCTCTGGACTTGTATTCCTCGGGGAAGGGAAGGTGGCAAGATTCCTGTTCGGCTCAGGTATAAGTAAATAAAAAATCAGTCATGTTTATAATAAAACACAAAAAAATATTCATCGGCATCTCAGCAACTTTAGTTTTGCTTTCTATTATTTCACTGTTTGTATTTACTCCGCAGATCGGAATAGATTTCAAGGGTGGTGCTCTGACAGAAGTAGTCTATAAAGATTCCCGTCCGGCTGTTTCCGATCTTGAAGCTGCTTTCAAACAAATCAATTTCGGCTCAGTGCTTATACAGCCTACGGGGAATTTGGGCTATATAGTGAAGTCTTCCGACTTGAGCGAATCCGAGCATAATCTTCTTCTTCAAACACTTTCACAAAATGGCAAAAACCCTCTGGAGGAAAAAGATTTTAACTCCATAGGTCCTTCCGTGGGACGTGAACTCACCAGAAAAGCGATAATTGCCATTATTTTAGTATCACTGGGAATAATTATATTTATAGCTTTTGCTTTTAGAAAAGTTTCCAAGCCAGTTTCGTCTTGGAAATATGGATTGATGGCCATAGTTTCACTTCTCCATGATGTGATAATACCTATAGGCATTTTTTCCGTTTTGAGCCATTTTTATGGGGCAGAAATAGATACCCTTTTTGTGGTTGCCGCTCTTACTATATTAGGATTGTCCGTGTCTGACACAATAGTTATTTTTGACAGGATCAGGGAAAATCTAAGAAATAAAGTTTTCAATACATTTAGCGAGACAGTCGGCAGGAGCTTGGATCAATCCTATATGCGTTCTATATTTACTTCTCTTACCGTAATAATAGTTTTGCTTTCACTCTTCTTCTATGGTCCGGAATCGACTAAATATTTTGCTTTGATGCTCACTGCTGGAATGTTCTTCGGTACTTACTCTTCCATTTTCCTTGCATCTCCTCTTCTTGTTCTATTGGAGGAGAAACAAGAAAAATCTAAAAAATAATTATTATTAATTAATTACAGATTTTTGATAAAAAATTTCTGAGCCTTCCTGCCTACCGACAGGCAGGCGCCCTCGGAGCCATAAGGACAGGGGACCCACGACTCTTAAAATTTTTCATCAAAAATCTTATATATAAAAATATGCAAAATTTTTGGCAGAAAAATAAAGTGCTTATAATAGTGCTCGTAATTGTGATTTTGGTAGTATCTTGGGCTGTGCGTAAATATAATACTTTTGTAAATCAGAACGAAGCTATTACCGGGCAATGGGCTCAAGTAGAGAGTCAGCTGCAAAGACGTTTTGATTTGATTCCGAATGTTGAAAGTACCGTGAAAGGCATAACCAAGCAAGAACAGAAAGTATTTGGAGATTTAGCGCAAGCGCGTACTCATTATGCAGGAGCAGTAACCACTGACGAGAAGGCTGTTGCGGCCGGGCAAGTGGAATCCTCACTGGGCAGACTCCTTCTTATTGCGGAGAATTATCCTGAATTGAAATCATCGCAATCCTTCCATGATTTGACTGTAGAACTCGAAGGTACGGAAAATAGGATAGCAGTAGAGAGAATGAAATATAATGATTTGGTTAAAAGTTTGAATGCCGGTATAAAAATGTTTCCGAATTCCGTACTGGCCTCGATTTTTGGAGTAAAAGAGCGCTCGTATTTTGAAGTCACGACAGGGGCAAGTGAGGTTCCAAAAGTAGACTTTACTCAATAATCAATTCAAAATATCGAGAATTATCTCGATATTTTGATATTAATAAACGGTGAAAAAAATATTTTTCCCAATACTTATAATTTTTTTCCTTTCTTGTACGGCATCCGTTCTTGCCTTTGATATTCCAGCCAAACCAAAAAGCTTTGTGAATGATTATGCCGGCATATTGCAGCCGAATGAAATAAACGAGCTGGAGAACAAGCTTTCAAACTTTGAGAAAAATACCACCGATGAAATAGCCGTAGTCACTATACCATCCTTGGACGGAGATACGATAGAGAATGTAGCTCAAAATATATTCACTAAATGGGGCATAGGGAAAAAAGATAAAAACAACGGCGTGCTGATATTGATAGCTTTAGCCGAAAGAAAAACGCGCATTCACACAGGTTACGGGGTGGAAGGATCTCTGACTGATCTCACATCTTCCTATATACAAAGTGATGTGATGACTCCCGCATTCAGGAACGGAGATTATTTCTCCGGTATAAACGGGGCGGTAGATAAGATTATTGAGTCTCTGAGCGGGGAGAATATCGTACCAGATGGATATCAGCCCAATGAAGGAGGCGGAGTTAAGATAAACTTTGAATTTATTCTGATGGGAATATTTTTTGCATTTCAATTCCTAGTATCTGTTTTAGGCAAGTCTAAATCATGGTGGGCAGGGGGTGTGCTCGGGGGCGTGATAGGCGGGATCATATGGATTTTTGGCTCGCTCTCGTTTGTTCTCTCGTTGATCTTGTTTGTTGTGATGGTGTTTTTCGGACTTGGTTTTGATTTTATAGTTTCTCGCGCGTATCAAAAAGCGAAAATTTCAGGCAGGCGTTCCCCTTGGTGGTTTGGAGGCGGTTTCGGCGGAGGCAGTGGTGGAGGCGGTTTCGGCGGTTTCGGTGGAGGCATGTCCGGTGGCGGAGGTTCTTCTGGATCATGGTAAAAACGGATTTATTATTTATTTTTTATTTTGTTATACTGTAATCATGGACATAAAAGACATAGAAAACCTTGCTGAATTGGCGAAAATAGAACTTACGGAAGATGAAAAAAAGTCCCTTTTAAAGGATTTGGACGGTATTTTAGACTATGTAAAGCAAATCGGGGAAGTGAAAGTGGGGGACATAGAGGCGGAATACAGAAGCAAGAATGTGTGGCGGGAAGATAAATTGGAAGAAAGAGAATTTTCCAAGGATTTAATTTTAAAACAGTTTCCGGATTCACAAGATGGGTTTTTGAAGGTCAAGAAAATTTTATGATGAAAAAAAATCTAAAAATAAAAATTTTAAGGGGTTTGGCGAGCGGCGGCGAGCTAATTTCAGGAAATTTTAAGCTTCAAAATTTCCGTACCGGCAAAATTTTTGATTTTTAGATTTTTAAGAAAACATGTTAGATATAAAAACACTTACAATAAAAAAAGCCGGAGAGATGATGAGGAAAGGAGAGCTGACTTCTGTCGAGCTTGTTTCTGCTTGCCTCAAAAACATCAAAGAAAAAAATAAAGAACTGAATGTTTTTCGGGAGGTTTTCAACGATGCCTTAAAACAGGCGGAAACTGCGGACCAGATGATGAAGGAAGGTAAGGGGACTGATCTTACCGGTATACCGATAGCCGTAAAGGATAATATACTAATAACAGGCAAAAAGGTAAGTTCGGGTTCTAAAATGCTTGAAGATTATGTGGCTACCTATGATGCCTTCGTGATAAAGAAATTAAAGGAAGCCGGGGCTGTCTTAATCGGCAGGACAAATATGGATGAATTTGCCATGGGTTCTTCTACTGAAAATTCCGCTTATGGCCCGACCAGAAATCCGCTGGATCCTTCTCGCGTACCTGGCGGTTCTTCCGGTGGTTCGGCTGCCGCGGTAGCGTCCGGTATGGCCTTAGGAGCTCTAGGTTCCGATACGGGTGGGTCTATCCGCCAGCCGGCATCTTTTTGCGGAATTGTAGGTATGAAGCCGACATATGGCGCTGTTTCCCGGTCTGGTCTCACCTCCATGTCTTCCTCGCTTGACCAGATAGGACCTTTTGCAAAAGATTGCGATGGGGCAAAGATAATTTTTGAGTGCATATCAGGTAAGGATGAGATGGATTCGACATCTTTCGAATTGCCTAAAGAAATAAAAATAAAAAGTTCCAAGGATATTACATTAGGAGTTCCTAGGGACTTTTTGAAAGATGGTATTGATAAAGAAGTGGTGAAAAATTTCAAGGAGACTTTGGAGAAATTGAAAAGTAAAGGATATAGGGTAAAAGAAGTATCTATGCCTCTTCTTAAATATTCTTTACCTGTCTACTATATAATCATGCCGGCGGAAGTTTCTACCAATCTTTCACGGCTCGATGGGATGAGATACGGACTTCGCAAAGAAGGGGAAAGTGTTTTTGATACCTTCAAAAAAAGCAGATCGGCTGGATTCGGTCCGGAAACCAGAAGAAGAATAATCTTAGGAACTTATGTGCTCTCTCATGGCTATTATGATGCTTATTATAATCAGGCATGGAGAGTGCGAAGGGCGATAGGAAGGGAATATGAGGATATTTTTAAGGATGTTGACTTTGTAGTTACTCCGACTTCTCCCAATACGGCCTTTAAATTTGGAGACAGAAAAGATCCGCTTCAGATGTATTTGTCCGATATTTTCACAGTATCGGCAAACTTAGCCGGATTGCCGTCTATCACCATACCTTCAGGGCTCTCTTCCTCTCTACTCCCTTTTGGGATAGAATTTACCGGCCCACTTGATTCGGATATTTCGTTATTTGCCATAGAGAAAGATTTGAGAGATAATTAGATAAACGATATGGACACCGCTACCAATCCACTCATTAAAGATACCGTACTGGGTTCAAAACTTCTGGACCCTTCGTACCTTTTTGATCATCTAGCGACAATTTTCAAATACATCTTTAGTGGTGATACGCTTCATATCGTGTATATAATAACCTCCATACTTTCTATATTTTTTGTATATATAATAATATATACGACTATAAGAATGTTTGAAATCAGAAAAAAAGAGCATGCCCATTTACATCATGAGATAGAAGAATATGCTCACAATCAATCTCTCCGGGAAGAAAAGCAAAGAAAAGAAGGGGTATTTAAAAACGAAAAATGGAAAAGAATTTTGGACTATCTTTTCTCTCAAAATCCGAATGATTGGAAATTGGCGATAATAGAGTCTGATGCTATGCTCTTTGAACTCCTGACTAGTCTTGGATTCAAGGGTGAGACATTGGGGGATAAGCTAAAAAATGCGGACAGGGACAGTTTTAAAACTCTAAGTACCGCCTGGGAGGTACATAATACAAGGAATAAGATAGCGCACGAAGGTTCCTCTTTCGAGCTGTCTTTGCATGAAGCGAAAAGGGTGATAGGCATGTACGAGCATATCTTTCGAGAGTTTGATTATATCTAATCTTATCTAGAACTTTATTCTTAATAAGGTAAAAGAAGATTTTATTGTTGCGGGGTCACGAATCGAACGTGAGTCTTAAGGTTATGCTTTACCACTATAGCTTTCGCCACTCCGCCTTCTGGCAGATTTGTGGTCTGGACTATACTATCTCCTTTCTTAAAAGAGTCAGGAGTTCGCCATCTAGTCTCTACACATTTTCCAATAAAATATTGGATTTAGCTCGGAATTGTCTTTTTATTAACTAACAATAAATAGGATTCCTCCGAATTTGACGAATGCACACTCAAAAATTTCTTTTTGAGGGGCCCATTATGTCGAGCCTTACGAGATACCTCTTCTCTACCCCGCTATAAAAGCATTCTATATTATATTTTCTTTTTATGCAAGTTGTTTTTGTACGTACTTTAATATATAATATACCTTATGCATTATCCTTACATAAAAGAAACAGCAAAAAAGATGCGGAAAAATGGAACAAGTTTGGATGACATTGTAAAGAGTTTAGGTGTGAATAAATCTACAGTCAGTTTTTGGTGTAAGGACATCATTCTTTCTGAATCGGCAATAAGAAAAATAAAAACAAAAGGAAAAATTAAATCGGTTAAAGGTCTTTTAAGGTATTCGGAATTAAAACGAAAAGAAAGAATAGAAAGAAATATTTTACAGAAGCAGGAAGGTGTAGACATTTTTGGTCTTTTGTCGGATAGAGATGTTTTAATGGTAGGATTGGGGTTGTATTGGGGGGAGGGTTATAAATATGAGAATGGTGAATTTGGATTTACAAATAGCAATCCGTACATGATACGTTTTTATCTAAAATGGTTGAAACTATGGAAGATAGAAAAAGGTTCACTCATATTTCGTTTGACTATAAATGAATTTTTTAGGAAGCATGAAAGTGATATAAAAAATTTCTGGGTAAAATTTTTAGGTGTAAAAGAAGAACAATTTTCAAAAACTACTTTTATACAGACAAATCTTAAAAAAGCCTCAAATGAAAATATTAAGAACTATAAAGGTATTTTAAGGGTTAAAGTAAGAAGAGGAACGTCTTTGAGGAATAAAATATTAGGGGCGATAGAGCATGTATCAAATATTTAAAGGCTCATTTGAAAATACGGCTGAATATGCTATTGTATCTATTATGTCGGCGTAGCTCAGACGGTTAGAGCGTGGGACTCATAAGCCCAAGGTCGGTGGTTCGATTCCACCCGCCGACACAATGCAAAATAAAAATTTTGCAGAGTAGTTTTTCAAAAGGTAAAATGCGGGCGTAGCTCAACTTGGTTAGAGCGCATCCCTGTCACGGATGAGGTTGCGGGTTCGAGTCCCGTCGCTCGCGCATCATCGGACGAAGGAGGTCAAAAGCCTCCTTTTGTCGTTGTGGGCTTTGATTTTTTTCTAGTTCCAACCGACTTATTTCGCTTTCTATGGTTTTCTTCTTTTTTGCTATTGGTTCTAGCCAAACACATTGAGAAATAAAGAGTTTTTTGTCTTTTATGGTGTAGTTCCAACCGAGTGCGGTAAAGATGCCTTTTTTGTCTTCAAGACTTGTTTTTGGGTTGTCAAACTTCGCTTTTGCCATATGTGCAAAATCAAACACTTGTTCAGTATATTGAAGCCAACCTTGGGCTCTGCTTTGAGTCTCAGATACCTTTTGCTTCATTATGGCTATTTTTTCATTTAACTCTTTTTTTCTTGAGGTGTATTGGTCATCATCAATAAGTTCACGCATTCTCATTGTTATCAGGCTATCAAGCTCTTTCTGTGATACTTCGAGTGAACTTAACTGAGTTTTATAAATGGCTTCACGTTCTTTTGCTTCATCAGCGTGTTCTTCTTCCAAAATTCTCAAAGCCCAATCTCTGAATTTTTCTGAAATGGCATATTTGCTAATTTCTTCCTTTATCATGTCTTCCATATCTTCCAAAGGAATATATGATTTTTGGGTACAATTTTCAGTTCCTTGTTTGCGATGCGAACAATAATAGAATGTGTAGTCCTTCAGTTCGTTTTTAGTT
>DAHVYC010000089.1 GCA_027327845.1 Candidatus Nomurabacteria bacterium | reverse complement strand
ATTTTATAGTAAAAATCCCAAAACTTTTCTTCCAGCATTTTTATGGTTTTATGGCTTCCTAAATCAAACTTTTTAATTTCTTTTTCAAATTCATCTTTCGTATATTTTTCATTAAAAATACAATATTTTTGATTCCTTATATTTACACAACTAAGACAATTAGAACACCCCACACAATTAAATAAAAAAGCTGAATCTAGGCAGTCATTTGAAAAATAAACAAATTTCGTATTATAAACGTTGTTTGAATCTATAGTTTCATAAATATGATCGCCATTAATTATGAAATCAGAATCTATGGAATCGCGAACAAAACCAGGAGCTTGACAATTATAACAATTTATAGATTCATAACCATCAAAAGTTAAAAGACAATTTTTACAACGAATATTACCATTACAATAGCCAAGATCATTAGAATTCTTTGAGCCTGTAGCTTGGTTCGGTACTACTTTTTGTAATTCATAAAACTGCTCAAAAAATGGACGCGAAAAATCATAATTTCTTCCATAATCAGTTCCGTCCCAAGAATCACCATGCCAGCAAGAAATACAAAAAGTTCTATAGCTTTTATCTGAAAAAATACTGATCATTTCTTTTCCACAATTGCCACATTTATCTTTGTAAAGAGGCCTATCTTCTCGATAAGCAAGTCTCCTAATTAAACGGCATTCCGGACAAAAAGTCGGGGGTGGTACCTTTATTTTTTCGTAAAAGGAAAAATCTTCCGGCTCGATGGTGAAATCTTTTTTGCATGATTGGCATTGCTTGATTTCTGGTTGGTATCCCATATATTTCTTTTTACTGTGGATAATTACAGGAGAGCGGTCCTCCTGTATTAATACACTTCTTTGTCGTAGCAATCGTTGCAATACACTAACTCCGGACGGTCCGGCGCATAAGGGGTTTCAAACTCATTTCGGCACTTGCCTTCATGGCCGTGATTCTCTTTTTCACACTTACAAACCCCATCCCAAAGTTTCCTCGGACTTCTTAGAGAAACCCTATTTTTATATCTGCATTTGTTACACAAGCGAGGTATTGGAATATTCTCACGCTTATAAAATGCTAATTCCATGGGTATAATGTTATAGTTTTTCTTGCATTTTTCGCATCTTAATATTTCTTTTGTCGTAGAGTCCGGTATGTCTTTAATATCATCCGGGATATCTTCCGGTTTAATAGTTTCCTTGCCGTAAGTTTCTGACAAATCGTCTTCCCAACACATTCCTTTTCCTAATACTTCTTCTTTGGTTAAAGGTATGTAAACTTGGGCATGGCTCTCATTGTATCCAAAAGGAGAAAATTTACTAGGAAAAAATTCTCCGTATTCTCCTGTCTTTTTCATATGTTCTATTATTTTTTCTCTCAAGCTTAAATATTCGTCTTTCTTATACTTCTTATTCAAAATCATATAACTTCCCTTTTTGACTCCACAGCATCCAAATAAATCATTGCTGTTATGGCATGAGTCACAATATTGTATATTGTTATTGTCATAAGAAAGGTGTGAGAACATAACTCCATATGATCTCACCAAGGCATGTGATTCATATAATAGATCACATCCGAAACCTACATGCGACAGATCCATAGAATTTTTTACATCCGGTACCACTATCCCGTATTTCATATTTTCTGCTCCGTTGGAATCGAAAACTTTCTTGGCATTTCTGGAATTATAAAGCACATGCCCGGAAGAATTTACGGTATTTTCCATAACTGCAAATTTATGTATAGCTTCGGTTTTCAATAAG
>DAHVYC010000088.1 GCA_027327845.1 Candidatus Nomurabacteria bacterium | reverse complement strand
ATTTTAAACGTTTTCCGACAGATCATACTGAGGTAGGTGCCCCTCCTCTCAAAACGAAATATGGCTGGCTTCTTCTTTACTCTCATATACAAAATTATTTTGGAGGGAGCAGTCAAGGAAAAATTTTTGGCATAGAAGCAGTTCTGCTTGATTTAAAAGACCCTAAAAAGATATTAGGAAAAACAAAAGGGCCTATAATAGTCCCCGAAGAATCATACGAACTTTCAGGTTTTGTATCAAATGTTGTCTTTCCTACCGGAGCACTTGTGGATAAAGATAGGCTTTATATATATTATGGCGCCGCAGATACAACTGTTTGCCTAGCAAAGGTGAATTTAAATGATTTGTTATTCAGCATGCATTATAAGTATAAAGACGGTTTCCACTTTAAACGATATTTTAAAAATCCTATAATTATACCTAGGAAAGAAAATAAGTGGGAAGAAAAAGCTACCTTCAACCCCGGGGCTATTCACTTGAAAGGGAAGACCCATATAATTTACCGCGCTATGTCTGAGGATAATACTTCCGTATTCGGGTATGCATCTTCTAAAGACAATATGAACATCGCGGAGCGTTTATCCTTGCCGGTTTATATACCGAGAGAAGATTTTGAAAACAAAAAAATAAGCAACGGAAATTCAGGGTGTGAAGATCCCAGATTGGTAAAAATAGGAAAAAATATTTATATGAGTTATACGGCTTTCGACGGCATAGGCCCGCCCAGGGTTGCCATTTCTTCTATTAGTGAGAAAGATTTTTTATCTCAAAACTGGAATTGGGCTAAACCATTTCTTATAACTCCTCAAGGCGTGGATGATAAAGATGCCTGCCTGTTTCCGGTTAAGTTTAAAACCGGATATTTTGTCATGCATCGCGTTGGTGATGAGATATGCGGAGATTATTTGAGTTCACTGGATTTCAAAAATGAGTCTGTAAAAAAATGTATAAGAATAATAGGTCCGAGGACAAACACTTGGGACAGCGCTAAGGTAGGCATCGGCGCTCCTCCGATTAAAACCAAGTACGGCTGGCTTCTCTTGTATCATGGAGTGTCGAAAAGCCACAGCACATATAGGGTAGGGTGCGTTCTTCTTAGCTTAAAGGATCCGGCTGTAGTCATCGCTCGCAGTACTGAGCCCATATTTGAGCCGGAAGAGGAATATGAAAAAAATGGAATAATAAACAATGTAGTATTTCCTTGTGGAATGATTGTCAAAAATGGCTTGTTTTATATATATTATGGCGGAGGGGATAAGGTGGTAGGGGTAGCTACTATGGAATTGGATGTAATTTTGAAAGGCCTTATTCACGGAGCGAGATTGTGATATAATTGAAATATGAAAATAAATTTAAAGGCAAAAAACATGGAGCTCACTCCAGCCATACATGATTATGTGGAAAAAAAGATTACAAATCTCGAGAAATTGCTTTTTACTATGGAAAAAGATGGGGGAGAAGCAATAGTCAATTTTGAAGTGGGTAAAGAAAGTATGCACCATAAATCCGGAGAGGTATTTCACTCCGATTGTCTGATCAACATAGATGGTAGAGAATTTTACTACTCCTCTGACAAAGAAGATCTGTATGAAGCTATAGATGAATTGAAAGAAAGATTGTATGAAGAAATAAGAAGAAATAAAGATCGTAAGCAAACTCTCTTTAAACGCGGAGCATCAAGTGTCAAAAAAATGTTAAAAGGACTTTCTGACAGAAACCCCTTTACTTCGAAATACTAGAATAGGTCTGGTCTCCTTGAGTCATTTACAGTT
>DAHVYC010000087.1 GCA_027327845.1 Candidatus Nomurabacteria bacterium | reverse complement strand
CAGCGAATCAAGCTGTGTTTGGTATTGTTTTATTTCATCTTCCAATTTTGCAATATCCTGGTTCTTTTGGGTGATTTTATTATTAAGATCAGACACGGATTGCGCATAAGAAAAAAATACAGGAATAAGAAAAATAATCCCGAAGAAAATTACGATGAATAACCGGCTAAATTGCTTTTTGCAGTCGCGACAAAGTTTCATTTTTACCTAAAATTTCAGCGATAATGAATGGATCGGGTGATTTTTCGAGCCCTGAGAGGGCAAACCTAAGAGGGTGAAGCATCTCTCCCCTGCTCTCCAATTTTTCAGCTTCCTTCATTAGAGCGTCTTTTATCTTCTCGGAAACAAAATCTTTCTCACTTAAAGATTGAAGTATTCCTCTAGCTATTTTTAAATTCTCGGAAATTTTCTCCAGAGGGGTATTTTTATATATCAGCTTCTGTTTATCAAAAACAGGCTCTTGAAAGAAAAAATCGAGTTCTTTGTTTTGAATCATTTCTTTTATATCTCCCCATTTTGAAATCCTCTCGGTTACAAGAGGTATAATTTTAGGATTACGCATATATTCCGGAAGCCATTCAAAAATATTTTTCTCAAGCTCTTCTTTACTCAATCTTTTTATATGCTCTTTATTCATCCAATCAAGCTTTTCTTCATTCCATCTGGCACCAGAATGCCCTATACGAGATATGTCGAAAGTATCGATAAGTTCCTTTGTAGTAAAAATTTCTTTTTCGGTTCCCGGATTCCATCCTAGAAGAGCCAGGAAGTTGATAAGCGCTTCTGGTAAGTACCCTTCTTTTTGGTATTCCAATACGTCTTTTGCTCCATCTCTTTTTCCTAATTTTTTCTTTCCATCTTCGGCCATTATGGGAGGTAAGGTGGCAAAATACGGATATGGCACAGAAAGAGCATCATAGAGGGATAAAAACTTAGGCATAGAAGAAATAAATTCCTGCCCGCGCATTACATAAGTTACACCCATTTCTATGTCATCCACTATGTGCGCGAAATTATATGTAGGATAACCATCGCTTTTTATTAAAATAAAATCATCCAACGCTTCCGGCCCAGCGGATAAATCCCCATAAACCAGATCATTCCATTTATAGCTTTTAACCTCCGGAACTTTAAGACGAAGCGGTTTTGTGCCGTCCCAAAGAGGAGGGTTCTCCGGTCTATGTTCCCTGTATAAAAATGGTCTTTTCTCTAACTCCGCTTTTTCTCTAAGAACATTAAGTTCTTCCTCGGTATAAGGATCTGCGTAAGCCAAACCTTTTTTGATAAGCTTTTCACCATATTCTTTATATAAATTGAGGCGCTCTCCCTGAAGATAGGGGCCGTTTTTTCCTCCTATTTCAGGGCCTTCATCCCAGTCTATACCTATCCATTTCAATACCTTAAGTATATGTTCTTTTGATTCAGGTACTTCCCTTTCCTTATCCGTATCTTCTATTCTTAATATAAAAACTCCGTTGTTTTTCCTAGCCCAGAGGAAGGCATATAAGGCAGTTCTTAAATTGCCTACGTGCATAAAGCCCGTCGGGCTAGGGGCAAATCTTGTCACAACTTTATTTTCCATTCTTTTATTTTAGCATTTTTGACACCTTTTACCAAAAATAAGAGAGGTATAAATGAGAAAGCCCACCAAAGTAGGCCATATATTGGACTTCCTCGGTGGGCTTATAATATTTTGCTTAGTATGTTGCTTTCTTCATCTTCTATCATCTTTATTTCTTCAGCCTCGTTGTTACCTTGGCTCATTACTTCTATAACATCCGTACTGTGTCTAGCGGATTGCGGACCCAAAACTATAATATCTTTTA
>DAHVYC010000086.1 GCA_027327845.1 Candidatus Nomurabacteria bacterium | reverse complement strand
TTAACCTGCCTGTACTAATTGCCGAAGTATTCTTCGTGGAAATGCCGGCAAGGCTTACTTTAATAAATACAAATATTATTATAAATAGGACTATAGGAAACTTTGTTTTAAAATCAACATTTTGGTTATTAGATGAATGCTATGAAGAGGAAAAAATTACAAAAACTTTTTACTCGACATTAAATAAAGTGGAGGAAGTAAAGATACAGAAATTAGAACTAAAACCAGACCCTTTTCTCAAATATTTTCCCATTCAAAAAAACTTGTTGTTTGTATCAATGTTATATTTATTTATTATTTATCTTTTATTTATCTATAAAGATCCATCTAATGCGTATGGAGATTTCAATATTTCAGACCCCTCTTTTCTTACCATGCTTTTTTTAATCCTTTTTGGTGTAAACAAAATAGCCTCTTCTCTTTCTTCTAGATTAAAAAAATTTATGGAATTCGACGACAATGCACATAAGAATTTTCTTTCAAAGGCATACCAACTTACAAAAAACACGCATGCTTATTTTCGTATAAATCTTTAATTAAATTAAAGTCACCTTTCGAGACAGCGATTATGATGGCATACTAATAATTAAAGAATAAGTAAATTATCCATGTGTTCTAGCTTAAAAATATAGTATACAATGTTCATTGTATATGAATAAAAACGATCTTCTGAAAAAAATAGAAGAGATACGAGAATCTCGCGTTATTACCTATCTCACAAGCGATCGACAGGGACTGTTTAATGCACGCATCGCACCGGATATAATCCCGTATATTAGCAAGCAGCTCCAGAAAATTGGCAAAGTCCAGAATATAGACCTATTCCTATACAGTGCTGGCGGCGACACCATGGTGCCATGGCGGTTGGTTTCTATGATCCGTGAGTATTGTGATAAGTTTTCAGTGCTTGTTCCGTACAAAGCACACAGTGCGGCGACGATGATTGCGCTCGGCGCAGACGAAATTGTAATGAGCGATCTTTCGGAGCTTTCGCCGATTGATCCTTCTACGGTAAACGTTTTTAATCCTGCTGATCCGGCGAACGCGCAGAATCGCATTCCGATTAGCGTTGAAGATGTAATGGCGTATTTTGATCTAGCAAAAAACAAATTTGGCATTAAGAGTGATGAGGAACTTTCGCATATTTTCACGAAATTTATTGAATCGAATCCACAAATACACCCACTCGCACTTGGAAACGTTAACCGTATGCATAATCTTATTCGCATCCTCGCAAAACGACTACTTAGGAGTCGCAAGATTCCAACAGAAGAGGAAATGGTCGATAAGATAGTGGATTACTTCACAGAAAAGCTTTATTCCCACCAATATTTTATCGGACGTAAGGAGGCAAGGGAAGATTTGGGATTAATGACAGTTGTTAATTCGGATCACGCATTTACGAAAACGATGATAGATCTCTATGAAGAATACAACAAAGATTTAGAATTTGGAAAAGTTTGGAACCCCGAAATAGAATTTGGTGTGAGTGCGGGACAGAGTAAAAAAGACTACAAAACGGCATATATCGAGAGCCTCGACATATCGAACTACTACGATATTGATGTCGAGTACCATAAGCAGCAGGTAAACGTGCCACAACAAACACCGATGGGCGTTATTCAAGTTCCGCAAGAACAAGTCGGTTGGAAAATAATTAGTCAGGGTTGGAAATAATGGGTAACAACATCCTCAACTTTTTAAACGCAAACTTAGGGCTGATCACTCTAACAGTCGGATGTTTTGCTATAGGGATTTACATTCACACAAAGGAAGACCATAAGCGTGAGATTGCTAGACTAATTATTGAAGAAATACGATATGCGGAGCAATATATTAAAATTGCCCAC
>DAHVYC010000085.1 GCA_027327845.1 Candidatus Nomurabacteria bacterium | reverse complement strand
CCGGTATTTATAAATAGGGAGGTGGAATACGCAAGACTGGTGTTTGAGAATTATGTTAAGAATCTTTCACCCAATTTTCTGATTTTAAGGGGGGACGGAAATCCAAGACACAACCCTGGGGAAATGGGCATGATTTATGTGGTTGAGCTTCTACTGATAGTAATAGCCTTACATATGCTGTGGAAAGAAAATAAAAAGGAGTTTAGTTTACTTTTGGTGTGGATACTAATTACACCCCTGGCTACGATGTTTTTCCCCGAGGCTCATGCGCTTAGAAATGGATTAATGCTTCCGCCTCTAATTCTGCTTAGCTCATACGCTCTCTCAAAAATTCCGAAAAGATTTGCCATTGCTTTTTCAATCATGATTTTGATCCAGCTAATTTATATTTTAGCCCGCGTCTATTCTATAGCTCCTGTAAAATTTGCTTCCTTTTGGTCAATTGAAGCAAAAAAAATGGCTCTTGAGGCAATCCGGATCCAAAGTGGGGGCAAAGAAGTGATACTAAATGTAAACGAAATCGATAATATCGAATATGCTTATGAAGTATATGCAAAAGTAGACCCCAATCTGGTTATTGCCCAATACGGTAAAATTCCCAAAGTTTATGGAAATGTCGTTATTACTGATAAATAAAGGTATGTCTACATGAGAAAAATAAAAGTTCTTATCTTTCTTTTGGTCTTTGCCTTTACTTTTATTCTTCGTGCCCATTCATATGAGAGAGTTCCGACTCCAAATCATCTGGATGAGCAGCTTTATGCTCTTTCCGGAATCAACCTGGTTGAAACTGGGGTTCCCGTCTCCTGGTCGACACTGGATTATCCTAAAAGTGCAGAAGTATTTAAGGGGGTAATCTCATACCTGGGCGGAGAACCTTCCGCATCCGTAACTTTATATAGACCCTGGCTTGATGAACCACCGCTTTTTTCTCTCCTTGTGGGAAAAGCAGCCAGTCTGTTTCATGCGGACAGAAACGGTTTCATTCCATCCTCCTACATTAGGTTTCCCATTGTCTTAATTTCTGCTCTTACCTCAATTCTGGTTTTTTTGATTGCCAGAAAAGTCAGCGGCTTTTGGATTGGGAGCTTGGCAATGCTAATTTATGGGACGGAACCGATAATGGTTTTTGCTTCAAGGTCAGCCATGCCGGAGACTTTGATTGCATTCTTCTTTTGTTTAGCCGTCTATTTGCTTTTGAAATTTCAGAAATCAACAAATTTTTTATATATTGCTCCAATACCGATTCTGGCGGGACTTGCAGGTCTTTCAAAACCAACGGGCTATTTTATTTTACCGTTAAGCCTCTATGTGGTTTTTGCAGAGATTTATAAAGGAAAACCTGTTAAATGGAAATCTATTATTAAATATTCATCATATTTAATTCTTGCAACTCTTCCTTTTCTGGCTGTTTATATTTGGTACGGAAACCACTTCAGTCCGGAAATATTTAAAAGAATAATCTCTATTCAAGGTTTCAGACCTGCGGGTTTTAATAGCCTAACCTGGTTTTTTATTACCCCGGGGTATGATATATCCGTCTTTAGAAGCAGTTGGTATGTTTTTTCTCTTGTTTCAGCGGTATTTTTTATCTTTCAACCTAAAGAAAAAAACAAAAGAATTATTAGTTTGAGTTTTGTTTACTGGATAATAATAGTCATGATGTCCTCTGGCGAATATGATCTTTTATCATGGTATCGTTTCCCGGCACTTCCTTTCATGGCCATAATGGGAGCTTGGGGAATTGAGTACATTTTTAAAAGAGCCGATTTTTTTGCTTCCTTCATTGGGGTTGGATTTTTGCTTGGCAGCAGATCGCTTTTGGTCAATGCTTTCCGACCGAGTGTCGCCCC
>DAHVYC010000084.1 GCA_027327845.1 Candidatus Nomurabacteria bacterium | reverse complement strand
AGATACCGGTATTGGCTTCGAAAGATTGGTTTCAGTTGTAGAGAATACAGAAAGCGTATATGGCACCGATTTATTTGATGGCCAAGATACGAAAGTGAAAAGAATAATGGCGGATCATATCAAAGCTGCTGTTTTTATAATAAGCGACGGGGTAACGCCCTCAAATAAAGACAGAGGGTATGTCTTAAGGAGATTAATACGTAAATTCCTAACTTTAGAGTTTATAGAAAATAAAACAACATGCCATGAATTAGTGGATAAAGTAATAGAGAAATATAAAGATGTCTATAAAAATCTTAATAGTAAAAAGGTCCATGATATCTTAATGGAAGAATCAAAAGATTTTTCCTCAGCTTTACAAAATGGATCTAAAGAATTTATTAGAGGCACTGATCCATTTATTCTTTTTACAAGTTATGGTTTGCCTATAGAAATTATTGAACAACTGGCAAAGCAAAATGGAAAAGAAATAGATAAAGAAGATTTTAATAAAAAAATGAAAGAACACCAAAAGCTTTCTCAGACTGCTTCGGTCGGAATGTTTAAAGGAGGGCTTGCCAATCATAATGAAAATACAATACGCCTACATACGGCACATCACTTGCTTTTAGCCGGGCTTCAAGCTGTCTTAGGCAAGCAAGTGAAGCAACGAGGCAGCAATATCAACGAAGAGAGGCTTAGGATGGATTTTATCTGTGACCATAAATTAACGGATGAAGAGAAGAAGAAAGTGGAAGATTTTGTAAATGAAAAAATAAAAGATGGGCTTTCCGTAATACATAAAGAAATGCCACTTTCCGAGGCGGAAAAAATAGGGGCAGAAATGGAATTCGGAGCCAAGTATCCAGATACGGTTTCTGTATATTTCATTGAAGATGAGAAAGGGAATGTTGTTTCTAAAGAATTCTGTGGCGGTCCGCATGTGAAAAATACGAGAGAATTGAGGAAATTCAAAATCCAAAAAGAAGAAGCGGTATCTTCCGGGGTTAGGCGCATAAAAGCAATATTGGATTAATCTTTACCAATTTTTATATGGTATAATTATTTATAATGAGCATATTTTCTAAGCCCAAAAAAGAAAAAGAATCAGTTTTAATTTTTGATATAGGCTCTTCTTCTGTGGGCGGGGCAGTTTTTGAGTCCAATAAAGGAGGTATTCCGAAGATTGTACAGTCGATACGAGAGCCCATAACCCTAGAAAATAAAATAGATCCGGTCAGTTTTTTTAATGCCACCATAAAATCCATACAATCTGTTGGCAGTAGGATTTGTATGTCCACAGACAGAAGACCGACAAAAATATTTTGTGTTCTTTCTTCTCCTTGGTATGCATCCCAGACCAGGGTTATAAAATTAGAGAAAAATTTTCCATTTATCTTCAACTCAAAAATAGCGGATGATCTGATTAAAAAGGAAATAAAACTTTTTGAGGAAGAGCAAATGAGCAAGTTTTCCGGTACAGACAGAAAAGTCAGATTGATAGAATTTAAAAACATACAAACCATTTTGAACGGATACGCCACGTCAAGTCCGTTTGAAAAGAAAGCGAGTAAGGTGGAAATGGTGGTCTTTATTTCTATAAGTGGTGAAAAAATATTGAAAGAAGTTGAAAATATAATATTCAGGCATTTTCATACCAGGGATGTGAAATTTTCTTCATTCGCCATATCTTCTTTTGCTGTGGTCAGAGATATTTTTCCGGAAAAAGAGAATTTTCTTTTAGTGGATGTCGGAGGAGAAGTTACCGAAATTTCTATGATAAAAAAGGATGTTTTAAGCAGTTCCGTTTCTTATCCTCTTGGACGCAATTTTATGATAAGAGAAATAGCAAAGAAACTGAGGGTTTCTTTAAGCGAGGCCGGAT
>DAHVYC010000083.1 GCA_027327845.1 Candidatus Nomurabacteria bacterium | reverse complement strand
AAAAAGGGTAGACAAAAATATCACATTGGCTGGCTCACACCTGGAAAGACTTTAGAAGAATTGAAAAATCACCTTCATAGTAAATGGGGTTTCGGGAATCATTTCATCGCTTGGATAGACGAAGACCAGGTTCTAAGCTGGAGAAAGTTAACAGATTTCCAAGATCAATACCACTTGCGTGTTTATAATGATGGGGAAATTTGTGGGCATTTTGAATATACTCCCGAAGCGCATCCACTCGAACATATGGAAGAAAAAGGAGAAATGGATAAAACAGAAGACTTTTTAAAATTTTTAGGAGACTTCGTAACTCAAGAAAAATATATTTCACACTTAAAAATGGATCCAAACGCTTTTGATCCGAAATCAGAAGTTACTTTAGTTAAAAACTAAAAAATAATTTTTTTAAATTTTAGTTTCTGGCCAGATTAGGTCCCAGAGCTTGCCGGCGATGTTGTTTGATTTGCCGAACATCACATAATGATGAAGATCTATGAAAGGTAGACTATTACACTCAATAATTCCGCAATGCTGTTCTTCTTTCCAAGATTTTGTGACATCTTCAATTATAAAATCTACACCCACGAGTGGATCTTTCAGAAAAGCACCAACGTGTTCAAGCATCTCTTTGTTATCAGGATGAACAATGTCAGTGACTTCGGTAGTCGTTCCACCACAGCCACGACTTGTCTTTTGTGAAAATGTTATAAGCTTACCTTTTTCTGGGACGTCATCCATAGTAATATTTTGTCTTTTTAATTCTATTTCAGCTTCTTTGTCGACGGGTATTTTGTGGAAAATTGGTCCATTTCTTTCTGGTCTTTCGTTTTCTTTTTCTAATAATTCACTTAATATGTGAACTCCATCACCTGTTACGGCGGGTTGATCACGTTTCACTACGCCAGCTAATTTTCCGCCAATCAATGTTCCTCGGAATAAGTCCCCACGAAGTTCTTCTTCAATGATGACAAGCGGAGAAAGTTTCTTTGCTTTTTTGAAACCAATAATTAAACCAAGGGGGGTGTTTATATGTAACATCGTATGCCTACTTCTAGAGCCTAGGTTTGGTTTTGTAATGACTGGTTTCTGTATGCTGTTAAAAATTTCAAGGGCGTGCTTTTTAGTAAAAGCTACTCCACCAGGAGCGACAGGTAAGCCTTCCTTTAGAAATTTTATTTTCATGGTACCTTTATTGTCCATCCATTTGAGAGATTCAGATTCTTTAAAGCCGGGGCGAGGGAGTCCATCGAAAATTATTGTTTTCTTTACCCCGCCATGGCGGGGCGAGTATTCTGCTATAAAGCCATCTCTGATGGGACCCAAGTGAAATTCGCGCATTTTTATACCGCGTCTTTTTGCTTCATCCCAAAAGCATTTTGTACGCCAAGTATCTTTATCATCTGGTTCGTCTGTCCAATATCCTAGTTTTAGCGCAATCATTAATTTGAAGAAGGGAAGGGAAATTTTATCAGAAATAGCCTCCGCGGTACTCTTAAATAGCATTTCCATTAAATCAAAAAATGGCTGGTCTAGCCAACCCATAACTACTGATAGATACGCCACTGCATGTATTTCCTGCGCCGGTTCACAATCTTTACAATATTTCATTACCCTATAATAGCAGAAAATTTATTTTTTCAAAAATAGCTGCCAGTCTTTTTTGAATAGGAATTTACAAATATGGAAAATACTGAAGGTTATGAAAAAGGCAGATAAGACATCTATAGAATAATGTAGATGGCCTAAAAGGACCACTATTCCGAATAGGGCAGAGAAACAAAGGAAAATTATCCTGAGAGTTTCATTTTCCCAAAAGATTAAAGCAAGTAAAAATGGAAGACCAGTATGTCCAGAAAAGAAAAGGTCATTACCGGTAAAA
>DAHVYC010000082.1 GCA_027327845.1 Candidatus Nomurabacteria bacterium | reverse complement strand
AAGCTCTTTTATTTCTTCAGTAAGCAATCTACCGCTATCCACTTTTTCTTGTTCACTGTCAGCGATAAACTTTTTTAATGTTGCGATTTTACTCTCTAATTCTTTTAACGGCAGTTGGAGCGACTTTTCTTCAAGTTCTGCTAAAAGCATTTCTTCGTTGATAAAGTTATTTATTTTATCAGTGGCTGATTTTAGTAGCATTTCCCCTTTCTCGTTTAAAAGAAACCGCTCTAATGCCTGCTCAAAATCAACCAAACCGCTTTTTTTGTTTCCTTCCAACGCTTCTTTAGCAGAGAGAGGGTAGACAATTACATCACTAAACCCTGCTTCTTTTTCAATTATTTTCTTACTAAAAGAGAGCGACTCTTCTTTGTCAGCACTGCTTACGGTATCAATTTTATTTTGAATGAAAAATGTTTTAACTACTAAATTTTTCAAATCTCGTAAAAAAAGAAGTTCCGCTTGAGTAAGTGGCGGGTCAACACTTAAAAGAAATATCGCCACATCGGCTCGTGGCAGATATTCATAGGTGGTTTTAGTATTATGCTCGTGAACAGAGGCGATGCCAGGCGTGTCAATAATCTGAACTCCGTTTTTTAAATACGGGGAGGGGTAGGTGATTTCAACGCGGTCTACTTTTTTCTCATTCTTTGGATTATGTTTTTCTGTGATATATAAAGGCAATTTTTCAAGTGCAATTTCTTTTCTAACTCCATTTTCAAGGAAAACCGTGATTTTTAATTCATTTCCATAGCTGATTATCGTAATGATTGAAGTGAGTGGAATAATTGCTGTCGGCAATAAATCTTTGCCAAGCAAGGCATTGATAAAGGTAGTTTTGCCTCGCTTGAATTGTCCGACAACTACCAATGAAAATATATCGGTTTTTAACTTTGCTTGAAGTGCCAGTGATGAATTTTTAACACGTTCGCTACTAGCTACACTTTCTAGCTTTTTCAAGTTATCATTTAGGTCTTCTTTGATTTTTGAATATGTATCAAGCATATTATTTTAATAAAACTTTATGGGAATATTTCTCGCAAGTTTTTAATATTTTTACAGCATAGTAAGTATCTTCAATCGTTTGAATACCCATTACACAGCATCTGCTGAAACCGCCATCTTTTCGCTGGCAACTACTAACGAAATTAAAAATTTTTTCAGCAATAGTAAACGGTTTTTTAAGCAATATTATGCTTTCGGTAATATAAAATACATCTTCTAAATAATCGCATTTTTCCCACTGGCTCATCAAATAGTTGTAGGTTTCTTCGGTTGTGGCAATTTTATATGAAAAAATGTTTAAAATAGATAAAGCGTGATGTGTTGTCATTAAATTTGAATTATTATTTTGTCCAAACCCTCCATCTTCGTTATTTAGAGAGAGGACAAAATTTATAACTCTTTTTTTGTCTATTTTAATTTTTAAATCGCGACAAAGAACTGCGAAGTAATATAAATCTTCTAATTCTTTACCAATACTACTTATATAATTCATCGCAAAAGAAAGATTGTTTAGTTTAAAACCCTTATTAAAAATAATGGAGGTTATACGAGGGAAAGTATTATTTTTTTTGGAATAGTTCAAAAGATAAGCTTTATATTTTCTAGACACCTCACTTAATAACCCTAATTCTTTGTATGTTTCTACGGCTAGAAATATTCCAAAAAGATTATCAAGAGTTTTTTCCTTGCTCTCCCAAAAAGAAACGATAGATTTTGTGTGTTTAATTTCTTCTCCAAGCAAGTTAAGTGTTTTTACTGCCAAATATGTATCTAGTCCGCTTGAGGGTTCAACTTGAGCAAAGAAATATCCACCGTCCGACAAGTGGCGATTTTCTAGATATTTAACAATCTTTCTTTTTTCAAGCCAAAAATCTGTATCTTTTAAATTTTCCGAGTA
>DAHVYC010000081.1 GCA_027327845.1 Candidatus Nomurabacteria bacterium | reverse complement strand
TCCGATAAAAGTTTCAACTATGTTTGCATAACTAGAGAAAAACCGGAGAGGGTAATAATCAAGAGAGGGAGAGGTTTGGAAACTAAAAAATATGAAAAAACATATGGGCCATTTACGAATGGATCACAACTAAAAGAGGCGATGAAAATAATCAGGAGAATTTTCCCGTACTTCGATGAATACTCGAGCAAAAAACAGAATATTGCTTTTTATAAACAACTGGGCTTAATCCCCGGCGCAGAATCAACCGAAGATAATATTAAAAATTTAAAGCTGTTTTTTGAGGGCAAAAAGAAAAAAATTCTTTTGAATCTTAAGAAGCAGATGCTTATTTATGCTAAAGAGAAAAAATTCGAGAGAGCGGGTGAAATTAAAAAACAAATTTTTGCCCTAAAGCACATAAATGATATTGCTCTTCTTAAAGAAAATCCTAGTTTTTTGCTTCAGGAGAAGATATCCTCGGACTCACCACGAAATTCGCCTGCTGGCGAATTTCTCTGTCCGTCGCCGTCGCTCCTCCCAAGGGTTCACTCGAGGACATCTTCTCCTTCCGCTTTATTTCGGATCGAAGCTTATGATGTGGCGCACATGGCTGGTAAAAATATGGTTGGTGTGATGGTTGTCTTGGAAGATGGTGAGCCGAGCAAAAACGAATATAGAAAATTTAAGATAAGGACACAAACAGGATCAAATGATACGGGCGCACTTAAAGAAATACTTCTTCGCAGATTTTCACATAAGGAATGGAATTACCCCTCTATCATTGTACTTGATGGCGGATCGGCCCAGCTCCATACAGCCTTAAGAGTTTTGAAAGGCATTGATACCAATATATATGCTGTTTCTGTCGTCAAAGACGAGAGGCATAGGCCGAAAGGTATTTTGGGTAATAAGAAAATTATACAAAGATATAAAAAAGAGATTCTCCTATCAAACTCGGAAGCTCACAGGTTCTCTATTTCTTATCACAAAAAGACGCGTAGCAAGAATTTTCTCAAGTAGTATAATTATGATATGAATAAACTTACTGAATTGGAAAAAATAAGAAAAGAAATGGAAAAAGATAAAGACTTGCCATTCCTTGAGTCCAATCTTGTGTTTGGAGAAGGTGATCCTAACTGCGAAGTTCTTTTTATAGGTGAAGCCCCGGGTTTTAATGAAGATAAAGAAAAAAGACCGTTTGTGGGCAGGGCCGGACAATTACTCAGGCAGAACATAAGAAAACTGGGCTGGAAAGAGGAAGATGTCTATATCACCAATATAGTAAAGCGCCGACCGCCGGAAAATCGAGATCCCAACGAAGAGGAAATAGAAAGTTATAAACCATATCTTGCACGACAGATAGAAATAATTAACCCTAAAATTATTGTTCCCCTCGGACGTTTTTCGATGAATTATTTTTTACCCTTGGCTAAGATTACCAGAGATCAGGGGAAATTATTTAAAGTAGAAAAATATTTTATTCTGCCGATGCTTCACCCAGCGGCAGCCCTGCGTGGCACGGGTGCCATGAAAATGTTTGAGGACACTTTTTCCAGATTACCTGCAGCTGTAGAAAAAATAAATTCTGGTAAATTTAATAAAGCAGAGGAAGAAATTCCGAAAGAAGAAATAAAAGATAAAAAGAAAATTCCCCAATCCAGTCTTTTTAGATAAAAGAAAATGGTCAAAGAATGCCAAAATTGCAATAAAGAATTTACTATTGAACCAGATGACTTTAATTTTTATGAAAAAATCAAAGTTCCTTTGCCGACTTGGTGTTCGGAATGTCGTCTAATCCGCAGGATGACGTGGAGAAATGAGCGTAATTTATATAAAAGAAAAAACAATGCTTCAGAAAATGGAGAAGAGATATTGAGCATGTATTCGCCGGATTCTCCTTATGTTATTTATGACAAAGAATATTGGTGGAGCGATAAATGGGATCCGTTAAAATATGGACAAGAATATGACTTTCGGAAATCTTTTTTTGAACAATTTTATGAATTACTGAAAACTACACCACAGCAAGCA
>DAHVYC010000080.1 GCA_027327845.1 Candidatus Nomurabacteria bacterium | reverse complement strand
ATCTTTTACATATTTTGAAAAAAGAATTTTCATTGTTTCAGGTTTATTATCGTAATCTGTAGTGGTAGAAGAAACTACAAGTATATCCGGTTTTAATAAAGTTATGGCGTAGTGGACTTCCTCTTGATCCTTTAATTCTACTACAAAGTCAACGAAGGAATAATAGGAGAGAAATTCCATTCTTTCTTCTAGGGAGTAAATCGGTCTATCTTCGCCTTTTCTTTCCCTTACTAATCCGTCGGAGTGAACCCCGACAATCAGTATCTCGCCTTTTTCTTTAGCAGCTTTAAGGTATCTTGGATGCCCAATATGCGGTACATCAAAGACACCATGAGTAAAGACAATCTTCTTTTGCAAAAGAGTGTCCATGGTAATTTGGTACAATTTAAAAACAGAAGTAATTTTTCCTCTCACTTTAAACCTCCTTTATTTGTTTTAGAAACTCTGAAAAATTTAATTATCTTTTACACCATCTTTGCAACCTTCAATAAAAGCAGACCATTGTTTTTCTATAAATTTAATGGACTGCTCAAACATAAACTTAAAATTTTCTTCCATTAAGTCCAGTGATTCTGAAGGAAATTTTCCAGATTCACGGTCCTTTTCTATACCCTCCATGCTTTTTTGAAATCTCTGATATGCACTTTCTAGTGCTTTTTCTTTTTCTTTTCTAGCTTCTTTAATCAACAGAAGCATCATCTCGTTTGTTTCAAATTGTAAATTTTTTTTAAACTGATTTAATTCAGAATCAAAAAAATTTCTAACCCCATTTAATTTTTTCTCTAAGTACAGATTGTAATCTTTCATTATTGTTCCCTTTCTATTATTAGATTTATTGAGTTATTTCTGCCCTCCTAAAAAGCAAAAATAACCCAACAAATCCTTTTTTCGAAGATCTAAGATTAGATAATACTATATCACGATTTCTGTTTTTTGCAATAGTTATTATTTCTCGTGAGAAAGGCCTATATCTATCAACTCTCTGGCGATTTTGTAGGCGGCGTTTGGTTTTGAATACGCTTTGGCGTTTTGCGCCATATTGTTCCAGACTTCTTTATCATCTATGATTCTTTCTATCTCGGAACTTAGGATGTTGGCTGTCATATTCATTTCTTCCACAACTTTACATGCCCCACTGTGAGCATAACTGAAAGCGTTTTTTCTTTGATGGTCTCCATTGGAAGATGTGATCGGTATTATTATAGACGGCAAACCCCAAGAGGCTATCTCAAATATAGTTGAACCAGCCCTTGAGACCACAACAGAGGCTGCTCCGGAAGCCATCTTCATTTGAAGCGGATTAAGAAATGGAAAAGATTGATATCTTGATTTTTCCGGAGAAGAAGCGAGCACTACTTCCGCTCTACCCGAAACGTTTTTATAATTTGCCACCCCTGTCTGGTGTATAACCTGAAAATTTCTCACAAGCCTAGGCAAGGCGTCTAGAACGGTATTATTTATAAGATCAGCACCCTGAGAACCACCCAGGATCCACACCACTGGAAGGTTGGATTCCAATTTAAAATATTTTAATGCTTCATTTTTAGGGGCAGGATTTTCTATCTCGACAAGAATGGGATGCCCGGTCCAAGCTACTTTTTTTACAGGGAAATAGTCAGCCGCTTCTTCATAAGAGACAGCTATCCTCTTAGCGAAATGCCCTGCCCATTTATTCACTCTACCTGGAACAGAATCTGATTCATGAATCAAGACAGGTATTCTAAGCAATCTAGCCGCGCAAAGCGCAGGGAAAGATGCATATCCTCCCTTGCCGAAGACTACATCTGGATAAATTGTAAAAATTTTATAAATGGCATTCAAAACCCCAAAAAACATTCTAAAAATATCCGTAAAATTCTTGAAAGAAAAATATGTACGTATCTTCCCCGCTCTGACTTCCTCGTATAAAAGTCCGTTTTCAAAAAGAAGCTCCCTGTCGTATGGGCCGTCTGAAAAATAATAGAGCTTTGTACCTAAAATTTTTTCATTATCTATTATTTGATTGACTCTTTGGGCAACGGCTATAAGCGGATAAAAATGCCCTCCTGTTC
>DAHVYC010000007.1 GCA_027327845.1 Candidatus Nomurabacteria bacterium | reverse complement strand
AATTTGAGAAATAAGTCATACTATATTTTTAACAAACCTTATGATAAAGAGGAATACAATAAAATTGTTTCTGATTTCAATAAAAAATCATTTTCTGACCTTGAGGATCTTAAGAAAAAATTTAAAGAAAAATCGAAACAAGCAATCACAAAATTTGCCAATTTGATAAATAGTCCAAGCAGTACCGGGGATGATTTATTTAATTGCAAAAATGTAAAGGGAAGTTTTGATGCCAGCGAAGCTGAAAATAGCAAATACTTGTATGACGTATTGGATGCAAAAGAGTGTTATGATCTTGATTTTTCTCTCTATAAACCATCTTTTGGTATTGAGCTTATAAGCACACTGAATTTAGCCAATTCTGGTTTCTGTAATGCTTCTCATTTTTCCAATAGCGTTTGGTATTGCGACAAATGCAATAACTCATCCGACCTTTTTGGATGTGTATCTTTTAATAAACAGAAATATTGCATTCTAAATAAGCAATATTCCAAGGAAGAATTTATAGCCCTTAGAGAAAAGATCATACAACATATGAAAAATACGGGGGAATGGGGACAATTTTTCCCAATTGGAATAAGCAACTTCGGATACAACGAAACTGTGGCTCAAGAATATTTTCCTTTAACTGAAGAAGAGTGTGCTGATGGAGATTTGCCCTGGTGGGGAAACATTACCAGTACTTATGGAAAAGAAACAGTCAAAAACTCTGAAATACCGGATAATATTGACGATGTTAAAAATGATTTCACGAGAGAAGTTTTGATTTGCGCTTGCGGAAGAAATTATAAAATCGTTTTGTATGAATTGAATTTATACAGAAAGCTAGGCTTGCCTATACCGAGAGAATGTCCTAATTGCCGTCATAATAGGAGGAATAAAGTTGCTGGTACCAGAAAACTCTGGCACAGAAAATGCATGAAGAAAGGTTGCAATAATGAATTCGAAACCTCCTACGCCCCGGATAGGCCAGAAATCGTCTATTGTGAGAAATGTTATCAGAAGGAGGTGTATTGATTTCTTGAATCTAAGCTTGTATAAAATGACACAAAAATAAAAATACGGTCCTCACAAGAAGACCGCATTTAAATTTATTTTTTGGATTTAAAGAGCACCCTTAAATAAATTCTGTAGGGTGTTTTCTATATCCCTTCTCACTTCTCTCGCAATATCCCTAACGTTTAAGTGTAGTTTCACGAGGGTTATTATCCCTAAAAATAAACACACTAAACAAAACAATAGGTATCCCTTGGATACTTCTTTGGCTGGAATTAATATCAATAAAAGAAGTATTGGGATGAACATACAGAAAAGGGATATTTTTATCCCTTTAGAGATTTTTTTCATTGGATCCTCCAATTTAAGGTTAGAAAAAAAGAACTGCAGTAACAATACCTAAGACTATCTATTATTTTAAATTTGTCAACAAATGCCTTAATGAAGTTTTCATTTTTATGATATAATATATAGATTATGACGTACAATTTACACCCAATTTTTGTGCATTTTCCGATAGCATTATTATTTATTTATTCGATTATTAAGGTCCTGCCTTTCGATAAATGGTTCCCAAAGGTATCTTGGAAACATATAGAAATGACCTTGCTTACACTAGGAGTTCTTTCTGCGTTCGTAGCTGCTTCTACCGGAGAGACAGCAGAGAGATTGGAACAGCCGGATAGACAGCTAGTGGAAATGCATGCCACTTTTGCCAGCATTACTATCTGGCTTTACGGGTTGCTTCTTGTGGGCGAGTTTCTTAAATTTTTCAATCCGAAGATTGCCCTCAAATTAAATATACCTTGGCTCAACGATTTACTTCTTTTTATAGAAAAAGTTTTGACACACAGGGTATTTTCCAAAGTTTTAGCTTTCTTGGGATTCGTGGCTATATTTGTTACCGGTCTTTTGGGCGGGGCGATGGTCTATGGCACTTCAGCCGATCCTCTTGCACCTTTCGTGCTTAAGCTTCTTGGCATAAGCATATAACATTTTGCATGCCTAAAGAACCCATCAAAATAGTGATAGTGGGTGGCGGCTTCGGGGGAGTATATGCTCTTCTTCATTTGCATAAGCTTTTTCATGGAAATGAGAAAGTGGAGATATCGATGGTAAACAAGAAGAATTATTTTCTATTTACCCCGCTCCTGCACGAAGTCGCAACAGGGAATATAAACCCGATCAATATAGTAGAGCCTATCAGAAAAATTCTTGGTTGTTGCTTGCATAACTTTGTCGTCGGAGAAGTGATAAAAGCCGATTTAGATAACAAAAAACTTGAAACCAGCGAAGGTACATTAGAGTTCGACTATCTAGTACTCGCCCCCGGAGCCGATACTAATTTTTACGGCATTCCCGGCGCGGAAGATAATAGCTTTACCTTAAAGACTCTAGACGATGCCATAAAGTTGAAAGGGCATCTGATAGACATGGTGGATAAGGCTTCTCTTGAAATGGATCCAGGCAAGAGGAAAGAAATGCTTTCTTTTGTCATTGTAGGCGCAGGGCCGACGGGTGTGGAGCTTACAGCAGAAATGGAAGAATTTCTCCGCCATACATTTTCCAAATATTACAAAAAGGAAGTCATAGACGATATCTCCATAAAATTGATCCAAAGAGGCGAGGAAATATTGCCCCAGCTTTCGAAGCCGCTTCGAGGAAGGGGAGCTAAAACGCTAGAAAAAAAAGGGGTGGAAATATTTCTTAATTCTTCGGTAAAAAAAGTAGAGGGGGGAATGGTTGAACTCGAAGATGGGAGAATATTGAAATCCAAAACGATAGTCTGGGTGGCGGGGGTGAAGCCTGCCTATGTGCCTTTTCTAAAGGAAGTTGCTTGTGAAGTCGGAGGAAGGGTAAAAGTGAAAGATACTTTGGACCTCGATTGTTATCCTTATGTATATGCCATAGGAGATGTGGCCGGACATAAATCCGAAGATGGCGCCCTCTCCCCGATGCTTGCTCAAGTGGCAGTGAAGCAGTCGAGTGTCGTGGCTCATAATATAAAGAATCATATGGAAGGCAGAACCCTCAAGTCTTTTTTCTACAAAAGTTCAGGTTCTTTTGTATCTTTAGGTAAATGGATGGCTATAGGAGAAGTTCACGGGCTCAAAATCTATGGACATTTTGCCTGGTTCGTATGGCGCACCATATATCTCTCCAAGCTCGTATCAATGAGAAAGAAAGTGAAAGTGGCAGTGGATTGGACCATGAACATTTTCTCCGCCAGGGACATTTCCCGCTTATAAAAGAAAAATTGTGGTAAAATTTATCTGACATAAAGCATGAGCAAATATAGAATATTTTTAATAACAATTTTTATTATCGCGCTTGTTCTATCGGCCATAAACCCTCCAGCCGGAAAGGATGATTGGCTTCTGGAGAATATACCTATATTCATGGCTATAGTGATTTTTATTTTTTCTTCCGATCATCTTAAATTTTCTAATTTTTCAGCCACTTTATTGATTATATATCTTCTGTTTCCGCTTACCGCTTCACATTTCGGAGTGACGGGCGTGCCCCTGGGTAAAATTATAGGTGATATCATGGGTACCACCAGAAACATGTATGATCGGCTTACGCATTTTATGTTCGGATTTCTTTGTTATTATCCGGCGTGGGAGTTGGTAAAAAATATAAATAAAAGAGAAAATATTTGGAATTATTATATCCCGCTTGAAACGATATTTGCCCTATCGGCTATATATGAAATATTCGAATGGCTGGCAGCTATTACCGTCAATCCAGTATTGGCTGCTTCCTTTTATGGATCACAGGGAGATATATTTGATACTCCGAAAGATATGGCTACAGCCGCCGTGGGCGCCATTATCGCCATGGTTCTGACTTACCTCTACAATAGATACAAAAATCGTAATTTAGAAGAAGCACAACAATACTAAATCCTGCTATACTGTATTTATGGCTCTCATAATAAAGAAAACATCAAATACTGTCATAGATACGGCGGATTTCATCGCTTCTCTAGTATCAGATAAAATAAAAAACGGAAAGGTACTTCTTGTACTTCCAGGCGGGTCCTCGATCGAAGTCGGGGTGAAAGTATTTGAAATATTGAGTACACAAGATCTTCATAATCTTACTGTTATGCTTACTGATGAGAGGTATGGTAAAGTAGGGCATCCGGATTCGAATTTCTTTCAGTTGGAAGAAAAAGGTTTCAATCCCGGGAATTCCCGCACAATACCAGTGCTTACGGGTGGGGATATGGAAAGCGAAACAAAAAGGTTTGGTGAAAATTTAAAAAATGAATTAGAGAAAGCGGACTACAAGATAGGACTTTTCGGCATAGGAGCTGACGGGCACACTGCGGGCATGTTGCCGGGGAGCGGAGCTGTCACGAGCGAAGATTACGCAATAGGGTATAATACAAAAACGTTCTCCCGCATTACCATGACAGCTAAAGCCATAGAAAAACTTGATGAGGCAGTGGTCTACGCCGTAGGGGAGGAAAAGCGCCCGGTTATAGAGAGTTTAAAAGAAAATATAGACATAATAAAACAACCGGCACAAATATTAAAAAAGGTTCCATTATTAACAATTTTTACCGATTATATGAATAATATGAATAATTAATTTTTCTTGGTATATCTTTTTTGTCGGTACGGATTTTTTGAAGCTTAAAAAATCCTGAAATTCTCGCGCCGTCGCGCTCGAAACCCCTTAAAAAAGATACACCTGCGAAAAATTGATTATTGAAGATAAATATGAAAATAGCAATATCTGGTTTAGGAAAAATGGGATCGCAGATAGCCCAAAAACTATATGAAGGAGGGTTTGAGGTCATTGCTCACAATAGAAGCAAGGGGCCAATAGAAGAAATGAAAAATTTAGGAATGACGCCAGCTTACACTAAAGAAGAAGTAGTAAATGCCTTTAATAGAGAACAAGTAATTGTTTGGTTGATGATACCGAGTGAAGCAGTAGATCAGGAATTAGATGAATGGCTTAAAATGATACCGGCTGGCAGTATTCTGATTGATGGAGGCAATTCAGATTACCGCCTTACAAAAAAACATGCGGAAAAAGTTTCTACAAACGGCTCAATTTTACTGGACGTAGGTACAAGTGGAGGAATCTGGGGGTATAAAAATGGTTTTTCTATGATGGTTGGCGGAGATGTGAAGGCTTTTGGTATCATAGAACCAATTTTAAAAACACTTTCTCTCCCATCAGGTGCATATCATCATTTTGGAGAACCTGGGTCGGGGCATTATGTGAAAATGGTACACAATGCTATTGAATATGGCATGATGGAAAGTTTGGCGGAAGGATATAGGTTGTTGAAAGAAGGTCCTTACAAAAATCTCAATCTAGTTTCCGCAGGTGAAGTATGGCAACATAGAAGTGTGATCACTTCATGGCTGAATGAGCTCACGATGAATGCCTTGAAAGAAAATCCGGAACTGAAAGATATTGATGGAAAGGTGGTGGAATCCGGCGAAACACGCTTTGCTTTGGAGACGGCTCAAGATTTTAATATAGAAATGCGAGCCATCCAATCGGCTTTTGATGTAAGAATAGAATCTCAAAAGGGAAAAGTTAATTTTGCCACCAAATTGCTAGCTTTGATGCGTAATGCTTTTGGCGGACATAAAATCAACAATGACAAATAAACCAACATATATAATTTTTGGCGCTTCCGGCGACTTATCCAGGCGGTACCTTTTGCCTGCGCTTAAAAATATGAGAGAAATGAATCAAGTGGGAGACGTCATACTTGTTTCTCGCAAGGATTATGAGAATTTGAAAAATTTGATTCCGAACGATAAAGACCTGCCTGCCCTGCCTACCGGACAGGCAGGCGGCAAGGCAGGGAAAATTTTCCATTTGGCTATTCCGCCGGAGGCCGTGACAGATGTCGTTAAACTGATTTATGATAACTTTGGAAAAGATGACGTGAAAATAATGCTCGAGAAGCCCTTTGGTAAGGACTTAGAATCCGCGCAGGATCTAGTATCCCATGTCGACCAATATTTTAAAGAAAGCCAAATTTATAGAGTAGATCATTATTTGGCAAAACGATCAATGCAAAATGTAGTGACTGAAAAATGGGAAAAAAATAAAATTACCAGGATAGAGATTACCGCCAGCGAGAAGATAGACATAGAAGGACGAGTTAATTTCTATGAACAGACCGGAGCGTTGAAAGATTTTATGCAAAGCCATCTTCTCGAAATGGCGGCGGTGGTATTGTCTGGATCTTTTAATGCGGCTCTTCGACATGAAGCATTGAAGAACCTGGAAATTGTCTGCGATGTAAGAGAGCATAGATGTGTGAAAAGCGGACAATATAAAGGATACCGGGAGGAAGTGAATAATCCCAAAAGCATGACGGAAACATTTATTTCGATCAATATGGTATCGAACGATAAAACTTGGCGCGGGGTGCCGATAACTTTATCTACCGGCAAGGCTTTTGCAGAGAAATTTACACAGATAATAGTAGAATATGAAGACGGTAAGAAGAAAATTTTCAATATTGAACACGAAACCGATACTTACGAGAGGGTTATCAGAGCTGCTATAGAAGGGAAGCGCGATTTGTTCGTTTCAAGCGGTGAAATACTTGAAACATGGCGAATTTTGGATAATTTGCAGAAATCTTGGCTGGAGGATAAAGGCAATTTAGTTTTTTACGAAAAAGGTAGTAATATATATGAAGTTATAAATAATTCCGGTGGCCAATAATAGATGAGAGATAAAAATTCAAAAAAAGAAAAAAGTGCATATCTAGGCACTCATTTTTGGTTTTTTGTGGTTTTACTTTTCGCGCTTGTCGGATTATTTTTCTTTTACCCGGATTTTTGGTCCGCTAAAATTTCTTATACACCGTTGGTAAAAGAAAGTCCCATAAAAGGGAATGTGGATAAGATAAACGTAGATCCTCCCACAGCTCCCGCAATACTCCCGCTTGACAAAGCTCTCTATGATAAAAAAATGGAAGAGTTGGCAAATAATCCTCGCGATCCTATTGTCTATAAAACCATAAAAACCGTTTCAAAAGACCCTAAAACCGGCAAATCTATAACCAAAACAACCAAAGTTCCTCTGGATCCCCAGCCTATCAGGACGCATCTTTGGCCAGTCAAAACCGTTTATCCGGATGGTGGGGCGATACTTCCGTTCAAAAGAATAATCGCTTACTATGGTAATCTATACTCGAAAAATATGGGAGTATTGGGACAATATAGCGAAGATCAAATGCTTCAAATGCTAGAGAAAGAGGTCGCCGAATGGAACTCTGCCGATCCAAATACTCCTGCTATCCCGGCTCTTCACTATATAGCGGTAGTGGCGCAGGGAAGTCCGGGAGATGACGGCAAATATAGAATTCGCATGCCGAGTACGGAGATAGATAAAGTCATAAAAATGGCACAGAAAATAAATGCACTAGTTTTTCTCGATGTGCAAGTCGGCTTCAGTAATGTACAGGCGGAGATACCTCTGCTCGAAAAGTATTTGAAACTTCCTCAAGTCCACTTAGGCATAGATCCGGAGTTTTCAATGAAAAGCGGAATAAGGCCCGGGAAAGTGGTAGGCACTTATGACGCTTCGGATATAAATTTCGTCGCTAACTATCTGGCAAAAGTCGTGAGAGAGAATAATCTCCCCCCAAAAATACTCATCGTGCATAGATATACGCAAAAGATGGTGACAAATTATCAAAACATAAAACCTTTACCAGAAGTGGAGATAGTTATGAATATGGATGGTTGGGGAGGTAAGGCCAAAAAAATAGGCACATACAAAAACTTTATTTATCCGGAACCGGTGCAGTTTACCGGCTTCAAATTGTTTTATAAAAACGATGTTTTGGAAAAAGGCACTACCTTATTTACTCCCGGAGAATTATTGAAATTAAACCCTCGTCCTATCTATATACAATATCAATAAAACCCTGTGGATAAATGGCGAAGGTCCGACCCTTCGCCATTTATCCACAGATGATATAATAAAAATATGACTTCCCAGACTCAGACTTGCCAGAACCCCAGCACTAAAACGAAGCTTAGTGCTGGGCAGGCTGCAAAAATATATGGAGCATAAATCACAAAACGTGATTTGCCAGAACTGCAAAAAAGACTTCACCATAGAGCCGGAAGATTTTTCTTTCTATGAAAAAATCAGCGTGCCTCCGCCGACTTGGTGTCCGGAGTGCCGTATGAAAAGGAGAATGCTTTTTCGCAATGAACGTTCTCTATATAAACAAAATTGCGGTTTATGCAAGAAATCCGTTATTTCCATGTACAACCCGAAGGATAATTATACGGTTTATTGCAATGACTGTTATATATCCGACAAATGGGATCCGTTAAGTTACGGCAAAGATTATGATTTTTCGAAAAAATTTTTTGAACAACTTGGAGAACTTTTTAAATCGGTTCCCAGGAGGGCCTTGTACCAAGATTTTGCGGTCAATAGCGAATATATCAATCAAATAGTGAATGTAAAGAATAGTTATCTGTGTTTTGGCGGGCGCGATTACGAGGATTGCAATTATTGTGCGCAGAATTTTTTTATAAAAAACTGCCTGGATGTTGATTTTTCAAAGAAAAGCGAGTTTTGTTTCGAGTCAGCCCACTTAAGAAATTGTTCCCGGGTGAAATTTGGTTATTATTCGGAAGATTGCCTGGATTCTTGGCTTATTTATGCTTGTAAAAATTGTTCCAATTGTATTGGTTGTACGAATTTGGTAAGCAAAAGCTATTGTATTTTTAATCGACAATATACTAAAGAAGAATACGAAAAGAAATTAAAAGAAATGAACCTTACTGATCCCGAAAGTCTTGAAAAAGTAAAAAAAGAATTTTGGGAACATTCGCTTAATTTTCCGAGGAAATATGCGAGTGTGCGAAATGCGGTCAATTCTATTGGAGACGATATAGAACAAGTAAAAAATTGCAAGTATGTTTTTTCGGTTTCTGAGGCGGAAAATGTCCGGTATTCATTTTTTGTGCCTTATGGTGGAGCCAAAGATTCCTTTGATTTAGACCATGTAGGTGTCGGTACCACTGAAACTTATGAATTACATAGCGGTTTTGGAAATAATAGGGTTATGTTTGGAAACAGAGTTTATTATTCGCATAATGTAGAGTATTCCGACGATTGTTATAACAGTGAATATCTTTTTGCCTGCGCCGGTTTGCGCAAAAAACAGTACTGCATTTTAAATAAACAATACTCGAAAGAAGATTTTGAAAAACTCAGGACAAAAATAATTGAACAAATGAAAGAAATTGTTTATACCGACAAAAAAGGGAGAATTTTCTCCTACGGTGAATTTTTTCCTATGGATATTATGCCGTTCGGTTATAATGATGCAGTAGTGCATGAATATTTTTCCTTAACCGAAGGTGAGATTTTGGAAAAGGGGTATAAGTATACAAAGCCGGAAAACAGAAATTACAAACCCACTATTTTATCGCATCAATTGCCGTCAGTCGAAAAGGCAAACGAGAACGTTCTGAAGGAAATCATCCAATGCGAACATATGGGAAATTGTAATGACAGATGCACTATGGCATTTAGAATAACTCAAAATGAGCTGAATATATTGAAAGTGCTAAATGCTCCTTTGCCAAGACTTTGTCCGAATTGTCGACATATGGAAAGAATAAGGCTTATAAATTCACCTAGGCTTTATCACCGTAAATGTATGAAAGAAGAGTGTAATAATGAATTTGAAACCCCTTACGCGCCCGATAGACCGGAGATAGTTTATTGTGAGAGTTGTTATAATAAAGAAGTATATTAGAAAATAGCCGATAGTATATCGGTGTTTAATATGATATTATATTTAGTATGACTTTAGGTTATTTCGTTGCTAACCCGCACGGATTTTTTTTGCCTATTATAGCCATATCTGCCTTGATAGACAGCATCAACCCTTGTGCCATATCGGTGCTTTTTCTTACCATAACTTTTCTTTTTAGTTTAGGCAAAGACAGGAAATTTGTGCTTCTATCCGGCGGTTCGTATATTTTTGCCATAGCCCTCATATATACTTTGATAGGTCTCGGAGCTCTTAAAGCACTCACTTTCCTCAGTGTGCCGAACATTATGGCAAAAGTTGGCGCCTCGATACTTATTATTTACAGTTTGATAGGTCTTATAAATGAATTTTTCCCCAGTTTTCCAATAAAACTTAAAATTCCGGAAAGTACGCATGAGACTTTGGCGAAAGTGATACACAAAGGTTCTATACCGGCCTTCTTTTTCCTCGGTGCCCTAGTTGCCTTATTTGAATTTCCTTGCACCGGGGGACCGTATCTTTTCGTCCTAACCTTACTCCACGACTATGAGAATTTTTGGAGAGGATTTTGGTACCTTATTATGTACAATATAGTCTTCGTTTTGCCTCTGATTCTCATACTTGCTTTCGCTGTAAACAAGGTTATGATAGAGAAGATAGATAGGTTACGCAGGCTTGAAACCAAGAAAGCTAGGGTGATTTTGCTTCTGGTGCTTATATTGATTGGTATATTTATGTTTTTGTTATAAATAATTAGTATCAAGACGTTGGACGTCTTCTAAGACGTCCAACGTCTAAAGACAAACAAAATGCCTGATCCAAAAATAATGAGTTTTGAAGAATTGCAGAAAAAAATCGCCTCCTTGAAAGAAAACAGAGGAGTGGATCTTTCCACCGAGGAAGATCTAAGTGTCGCCATAATGAACCTGATAAGTCTCGAGGAGCATTTCTTTTTTTCCGGGGCCAAGACAGGCAAAGACGAATATTACAATATGCTCAAAGAAGTTAGAGAAATGAGGAAAAATTTATTGGCTCGGATGATAGACAAGACGGAAGCGGAAAGTTGGTGTATTTCGAAGCATTTACTTGGAACCACGATGAGACTTATGGAAGTCGGAACAAAATTGAAAAGTGACGGAAAGGACGGAGACGCCAAAGAAATGTTCGCTTATGCTTACAAAATATTCAATTTATTTTTTGCCCTACGCCTTAAAATTATAAATGCGTCGGAAGTCAAAGGAGGTTTGGAAAAAGAGAAACCAATGACCTTCGACGATATAATGGCCAAGCTTGTTGATTGTTGTAAAGAATAATATAATTATATTTATGGAAAAAAAGAACGTTTTTTTCTCGGCGGTAATAATAATTTTGATAGGTGTCCTGTTTTTTTTATTTCTAAACAGAAAAGGCGGGGAACCAAAGGTTTCCACTAAATATGACAGTTTCGCGCAGTGCCTAGCTGCCCAGAAGCTCACTATGTATGGGGCTACTTGGTGTTCACATTGCCAAGCGCAAAAAGCTATGTTTGAAGATTCTTTTAAATATGTTCCTTATGTGGAATGCACTGAAAACCCAGCTGAGTGTTTAAAGAATGGGGTAGAGGCATATCCCACTTGGATAGGAGCAAATGGAGAAAAATATGTAGGCGAACAGAGTTTGGAAAAATTAGGCAATATAACCGGTTGTAAATTGCCGGCAAATTAGAAATAATAAGAATAGAACAATATGAAACAAGCTAGGTTGGATCAATTGGCAGACAGCATATTCGCGATAGTTATGACCATTCTGGTCTTTGAAATACGCATACCGGATTATATAGGAACGGTAAGCGATAGGACTCTTTTTGAATCTTTAGTTGGACTTACTCCGATATTTCTATCTTATCTTCTGTCTTTTTCGCTCCTTTTTACCTATTGGAGATCGCATCATTTTATAGAGTCGATATTGGCGAAGAATATAGATACGCATTTTTCAAATCTAAATGCCATCTTTTTCTTTTTTGTCGCCTTAGTGCCTTTTTCCTCGCACCTTTTAGGTGAATATAGTTACTCTAAAATATCCGTAATATTTTTCGCTATCAATATAATACTTATAGGGCTTTCTTTGTTTGTAATGCGCCAGTATGTGATAAACTCAAAGACTATAGAAAATGCTTCGGTTACGAGGACAGAAAATGAGCACGCAAACATGCGCATATTATTTCCAGTGGGCGCTGCCGTTGTTGCCATATTTGTTACTTTTATAAATAATGATATAGCCATCGTTCTTTTCACACTGGCTATATTATTTAATCTTCTGGATAAAAGCACTAAACACACATTCTTTATTATAGATTTGTTCAGAAAAAAGTCTTAATTGAAATTTATCATGGATACCAAGGAAGAAAAAAAAGCCTGGAAAGAAGTAAGGATAGGGAAACGTTTTCTTAACGATGGGAGAGGGATATATGTTTTTTATAAGACATCCAGCCATTTTTTTATTTTTCCGCTTGGCATATTGGCCGTTGCCATATTAGGGATTTATTTTAAAATTTCCGCTACCGAGTGGACAGCCTTGGTACTTGCTACCGGATTTTTTATTGTGACGGAAGTATTTAACACCGCCATAGAGATAGATATTGACCTTACCTCTCCGGGATATCACCCTTTTGCTCGCGATACCAAAGATGTTTCTGCGGCCGCTGTCATACTTTCGCTTGTCATAGCGATATTAGTGGGGTGTATAATTTTCTTACCAAAAATATTTTAATGTGCTAGTATAAAAACCATGAATAACAACAAAAAAATTTTTATTTTAGTCATAGTAATACTTGTTTTAGGGACGATAGGAGCTGCGCTTCTTAATTCTTCTTCTACTCCGGCCGGTCCGGGTAAATATGATACTTTCGCGCAGTGTCTAAAAGATAAAGGGGCTATATTTTATGGAGCTTTTTGGTGCCCTCATTGCCAGGCAGAGAAGGCTCTGTTTGGATCTTCTGTTAAATTATTGCCTTATGTGGAATGTTCCACTCCGGACGGTTCAAATCAAACAGCAGAATGCAAGACTAAAAACATAGAAAGCTATCCTACCTGGGTTTTTGCAGATGGGTCGCGTCTAACCGGAGAGATACCGCTTAAGACATTATCAGAAAAAACTTCATGCCCGCTTCCGGAGTAGAATATATGTATAGCTTCACTGAACCTCTTAATTTTATTCTTGGAATCTCGGCAATAATATTGCAGATTTTATGTGTTTTTGCCCTTACTCTGCTTATTTTCGGACCGAAACAGAATAAATTTTTGCATTTTATTAAAGATAATTTTCTCTTACTCGGTTTTATCATGTCTCTCTTGGCCACCGGCTTTTCTCTTTTTTATTCCAATGTGCTTCATTATGCCCCATGTTACCTTTGCTGGTGGCAAAGAATTTTTATTTTCCCGCAAGTGGTGCTCTTCGGCATGGCCTATTTTAAGAATGATACCAAGATTGCCAGATACTCTTTCCCGCTTCTGTTTATAGGAACTCTATTTTCTTTGTATCAGAACTTCATTTACTATTTCGGTGAGAGTTCTGCTCCTTGCGATGCTTCCGGGGTATCGTGCACTCAAAGACTGGTTTCAGAGATAGGCGGATACATTTCTATCCCAATGCTCTGCCTTACCAGCTTCGCGGTGCTTATAATTCTGCTTCTTGTTGCCCGTTTCTATAATAAAGAAAGTTAATTTATGTATCCCGTTAGAAATAACGTAAATATTAAAAATGATTTGCTTGAGTTATATTTATAAATTAAAGATAAATTTCTAACGGGATGTATATAAGAGTAAAGGTGCGTGCTTCCTCAAAAAAGGAAGAGTTCACACGCGTAAATGAAGACCATTTTGAAATTTCAGTAAAAGAAAAAGCTGAACGCAATGAAGCGAATAAACGTGTTTTAGAGATAGTTGCCGGTTATTTTAAATTACCGGTAAATAAAGTTCGCATAGTAAACGGACATCGTAGCCCTACGAAGCTTTTAGTTTTAGATGGCACTAATGAGTAAATATTATTTATGTTATAATAAAAATATGGTTGGAAATGAATTAAAAAATCAAGTTAAAGACCAGACTACCGGATATATTGCAGCAGCCTTTGGATTGGTGGCGGGTCTTGCCTGGAACGATGCCATAAAATCCTTAATAGAAGAGTTATTTCCGTTTGCAAAGTCAGGCATTCTCGCTAAATTTATTTATGCTGCGCTAATAACGATTGTTGTCGTTGTGCTGAGCAGATATCTTCTCCGATCTTCCGCTAAACAGTAGTTTCACAATAATAGATGCCAGGATTTAACAAAAAAGAAAAGATCCTGATGAAAAAACTAGATACACCGGCGAAAGTGCAGGACTTTTTAAATACGCTTAAATTTAATTTTGAGAAAGATGGAGATACTCTTAAATCTCCAATGTTGGTTTTGCGTTCCGGGAGTGCTCATTGCATAGAAGGAGCAATATTGGGTGCATATATTCTTTCTTTGCACGGATTTCTTCCGCTTATTTTGCATTTGAAATCAGACAAGAATGATTTTGACCACGTCGTGGCTCTGTTTAAAATAGGCGGATTCTGGGGGGCAATATCAAAAACGAACCATGCCGTATTGCGTTACAGAGAACCGGTGTATAAAAATATAAGAGAGCTTGTAATGTCATATTTTCATGAGTATTTTTTAGATAACGGTAGGAAAACATTAAAGAGATATTCCAGACCTCTTGATTTGAGTATATTTGAAAAAGGTTGGGAAATAGAGGAATCGGATTTATGGGGGATAGATGAGGAATTGGATAAGATAAAACACTATGATATAGCCCCTAGGGCTGTTTTGCGGAAGT
>DAHVYC010000079.1 GCA_027327845.1 Candidatus Nomurabacteria bacterium | reverse complement strand
AGACGGGACTTCTGTAAGGGCCTCCCGTGCTCTCTCCATGCGGCTTCCCTTACGTGTCGCCCCTGTTACTCCGAGAGTCCACCTGCCGGTTACGACAGTTTTCGTTAGGACAGGTGTTTCAGCCTTCCCCATCGGTTCACTGGGTCGGCAACTCTTATAGGTTAACGAAGCTACATATGGGTTCGCTTTCACTGCAACCCGTAAGTTTGCTCGGCCCTCTTTCAGAGCCTTTGTCAGGGAACTTGATGCTTCGGGTTACCCCTCACATCTCCCTCAAGCTACGTGGATGAACTGTCGAATTTCCACGGTCGGACTCTAACCGACAAGTCACATGTCATTCACGGCATACGAACCGTCCCGTTTATTCTCGTTTGCTACGCCTTAACATCACATGTAAGCCTCCTCGTTGACCACCCGAAATCTTTCTAACGGGGTCAAGCGATCTTAAAGCCATATTTCCTTTCTCTTTTCTCAAAAACATCGTTGTTTTCTTTCTCATGCCGCCGTCCTGTAATCTTTGCTTCAATGTGCGGGGTGTGAGTTCAGGAGAGGGGTTAAACCCCTATCATTTGCTTTCTACCTCCTGAAAATGTACCTGTCTATTTTCGTGCTTTTCTATGATGGGACAACTTGCAATCCTTATCTGTACATATCAACAGACGTTTCAGTGCCCTTTTTAATATAATAATCAATGCCTTTCTGATTGCAAAATTCTTGCACCTGATCAACACAATGATTATAAAAACCTTTGTGCCATGTATATGCTGTGACTTTTGCGTTATAGTTCAATCTTCCAAAAATTATCTTGTCCACAAAAGAGATTTTTCTCAAAATTCTGAGGAAGTCCTGTTTTACGATGTTTGGCGTGGGAAATGGCTCAATGCTGACCCATGTCTTCAGGCCAGCTTTGTGCAGTTTTTTTAGTCCCTCAATTCTTTGCTCATAATCAGCGGTAAAGGGTTCATATTCTAATCTGTAGTTCTCATCAAGCGATACGAGAGTGATACCATATTCATTTATATCTGAAAAATAGCGCTGTTTTTTTAATTCATCGGGATATATTCCCTTGCTCAAGGTCGTGACTTTTATGTTATTGTCATTCAGCTTTTTTACAATTTTCAAAGAAAGCTCTGAAATATCAGGGTAGCCGAACATAAAAGGGTCGCTCATAAAACAGAGATGCACTGACTGTATATCATCCTTCAGTTTCGGTATTTCCCTATCAAGAAGCTCAATAGAATTTTCTACTATTTTGGGCCTGCGCCACTCGTCGTATGTCTTTATCCTGCCAAACCTTTTAGCCATCATCATCGCATAGCATGGGTATTTACAGCCATGAGAGCATCCTTCAATATGGTTTATAGTGTAATCACCATATTCTACTCTTGTCTTGTACAAAAGTGATTTTCTTTTTATCTTCTCTATATTTGTCATGTGCTGACCTCCGGGAAAATGATTATATCATCACCGCTAAGCCCTCTTTTAGTCTTGCTTGTAACCCGATGAACGGAAATGATATTTTCATCTTCAAGTTTTTTTAAGACAGTCCTATAATGCGTTTCTCTGTAATACCAGAGCCAATTCCTTTCGACGAAATCATTAAAACTTATTCTTAGTCCGCAACCTTTATAGTCAACTAAAATCTTACTTTTTAAATCACTCAAGTCCTTTAACGGGAATAATATTGGCACGCCGTCGTCAACCATAAGTGGTTTGTTGGAATCGCTGTGCTTCCACATTATAGTCAGCATTAGTTCAAATGCCTTGAAGCTATTGGAGTAGTGTATTAGAAAATATTTAAGCCTGTTGGAAGTAACATCTTCATCCGGCCCAAAATTTACTCTGAAAGGGATATAGTATTTGGCTCCAATCCTTGAAGCCAGATATTTCAAAATCTTATTCTCATCAAACTTGTCATTTGTCTTCAGGTCAAGCTTTTTTAGGATCATCAGGGGCAAAAAGCTTCAGGCATCGTGGTTCCTTGTATGGATTATCAATATCCCTGATTATCTGGTAATACATAAAGTTGACCATGATCTCAGTTTTTTCGTTACTCATAATTTCGTGCATAAGCG
>DAHVYC010000078.1 GCA_027327845.1 Candidatus Nomurabacteria bacterium | reverse complement strand
TAGGTATAGTGATAGTGCTCAATTTATTTTTTAATTACACTATTTCTCTCTTTTATAAAGAGCCTGACTACAACAATTATATTACTCAGCAAATAATGCCTATAAATCCTTCCTCTGATATAGCAAAACAAGAAGCCGATCAGCAAAAATTCCAAAAAGAACAGGACACTTATAACAAAGCAAGGGAAATTTACAACAGGAATGTATTTATGATACTAGTGATACTCGGCGTTATATCTATAGCCTTAGGTGCTTTTTTATGGAATGAAATTTTAGTGCTAGGGCTTTCTTGGGGAGGAGTGCTTTCGCTTATCATCTCTTCCATGAGATATTGGACCGACGCAGATAATTTGATAAAAGTGTTTATACTTCTCCTTGCCTTGGGGGCTCTTGTATGGATCGCATTGAAGAAGTTCGGAAAATAATTTATGAAAGAATACAATCATAAAAAAATCGAAGGTAAATGGCAAAAAGAATGGGAGAAAAATAAAATCTTTAATGCCAGCGATAAATCAAAAAAACCGAAATTTTATGGTTTGATTGAGTTCCCGTATCCATCTGGGGATGGGCTTCATGTAGGGCACATAAGGAGTAATACGGCTATGGATATAATTTCCCGTAAACGAAGAATGGAAGGGTACAATGTGCTGTATCCTATAGGTTGGGATGCCTTTGGACTTCCGACGGAGAATTATGCCATTAAGACCGGCAAGAAGCCTGCTTTAGTGACTAAAAAGAATACGGATACTTTCAGAAGACAGCTTAAAGCTGGAGGTTTTTCCTTTGATTGGTCGCGGGAAATAAATACCACAGATCCTGGTTACTATAAATGGACGCAGTGGATATTTTTACAGCTTTTTAAAAAAGGTCTTGCCTATAAAGCAAAGTCTTATATAAACTGGTGTCCTTCGTGTAAAATCGGTCTTGCTAACGAAGAAGCTATAGGAGGAATTTGTGATCGTTGCGGAAGCCAGACGGAAAAACGAGAGAAAGAACAATGGATGCTCGCTATCACCAAATATGCAGACAGACTCCATAAAGATTTGGATTTGGTTGATTATCCGGAGCGGGTAAAGATACAGCAAAGAAACTGGATAGGGAAGTCGGAGGGAAGTGAGATTGAATTTAAAATCTTCGCTTCGGATTTTTCTATAAAAGTTTTTACCACTCGTGCCGATACGCTTTTCGGGGTGACTTATGTAGTGCTTGCACCAGAACATGCATTAGTACAAAAATTGTTACCGCAAGTAAAAAATAAAAAAGAAGTAGAAGAATATATTAAAAATACCAAGAAGAAATCTGACTTGGAAAGAACCGCTGAAGACAGGCAAAAAACTGGCGTAGAACTTAAAGGTATAAAAGCCATAAATCCAGCCAATGGAGAGGAAGTGCCAGTATGGATGGCAGACTATGTGCTTGCCGAATATGGTACCGGGGCTGTGATGGCTGTGCCTGCGCATGATGAACGTGATTTTCAATTTGCCAAAAAATATGGTTTACCAATAAAACAAGTAATAATGCCTGTTACAGGTAATCCATTAAACAACGAAAAAATTAGGTATGCTGTTACAGTTTTTGTGCGGAGGCCGTCTGATAATAAGTATCTCTTCCTATACGCTAAGGCATTCAAAGAGTATTCAAAAGTTTATGGTGGAATAGAAGAAGGAGAAAAACCAGAAGATGCTGCCATAAGAGAAGTTTTTGAAGAAACAGGTTATAAAACTAAGTTTGTTCAGAATATAGATTTTAAAACAGAATCTCATTTCTATCATCCTCACAAGAAAGAAAATAGGAAATTAATTTGCAGTTTAGTAGAACTGGAATTGATAGATGAAAAACAATATGAGATATCTGAAGAAGAAAAAAATTTACATGATATATTCTGGTTTGATTTAGATGAGGCGAGAAAAAAGATAAATGACAAGAAAGAACTTTTTGATTTTGATTTATTGAAAAAAGACAGATCTTTTATTGAAAATGGAGTTTTGATAAATTCTGGTAAATTTAATGATTTGTCTTCCGAAGCGGCAAAGAAAGAAATCACTAAAGCTGTAGGTGGAAAGATAGTTACTAAATTTAAATTACGAGATTGGGTGTTCTCTAGACAGCGCTATTG
>DAHVYC010000077.1 GCA_027327845.1 Candidatus Nomurabacteria bacterium | reverse complement strand
TCAAAAACGGAACATAACGGATTTTGCGCTGTGGAAATTTTCTCCAAAAGATATGAAAAGGGAGATGGAATGGAATTCACCTTGGGGCAAGGGCTTTCCGGGTTGGCATATAGAATGCTCCGCTATGGGAATACACTTCTTGGGAGAACAGTTTGACATACATACAGGAGGAATCGATCATATATCCGTACATCATACAAATGAAATAGCCCAATCAGAATGCGCTACTGGTAAAAAACCGTTTGTAAAATTTTGGATGCACAGCGAATTTGTAGATATAGGAGGTATGAAAATGGCAAAGGCAGAAGATAACTTTTTAAAACTGAGCAGTTTGATAGAAAAAGGCATAAATCCTATGGCTTACAGATTTTGGCTATTAATGGCTAATTATCGTACTAAAGTCAATTTCAGTTGGGAAGCTCTAGAAGGAGCAGAGATGGCCTTAAAACGGCTTTTTAAGCTATATGGTGGCTTAAAAAAGGCTTCCTGGTGGAAACTCAATAGAGGTAAAGTAAATGAAAAATACAGAGCAAAATTCATGGAATATATAGAAGATGATTTAGATACCCCGAAAGCTATAACTTTGTTATGGGATGTTTTAAAAGATGAAAAAGTACCCGATCCGGATAAAAGAGCAACTATTCTCCATTTTGATAAAGTGTTAGGGCTGGGATTTAAAAATATCAGGAAAGAAAAAACACCTGAAAATATTTTGGAGTTGGCTCAAGAACGCGAAAACGCGAGAAAAAATAAAGATTTCAAAAAATCAGACGAATTGCGAAAAAAAATAAATTCTTTAGGATACGAAGTAAAAGATACGGAAGAAGGACAAGAAATTTCTAAGATTTAAGTTATTTATCCCAATTAAAATCCCTACCGAAATGGCCCCATTGTGACACTTCGGCAAATTTTATATTTTCCAGATCGAGACTTTTTCTTATTCCACCAGGAGTCAAATCATAGTTATCTATTTCAATCTCTTTTCCATCCAAGATAGCTACAGCCATGACCGGTTCCGGCTTCCCTATCGCATAAGCTAATTTTACATATGCTTCTTTAGCTAAACCTTTCTTTATAAAATCTACCGCAATTTTTCTGGCCATATATGCACCGCTTCTATCCACTTTCGTATAATCCTTACCAGAAAAAGATCCACCTCCGACCGGTATCTCCGGTCCGTAATTATCTATTATTATTTTTCTACCAGAAAGCCCCGTATCCGCGTCAAATCCTCCTTCTACCCACTCGCCTGCCGGATTGATTAAATATTCCACTCCCGGCAAGGCTTCAGTGGACAAGTCTTCCGCTACTATTCTTTTAACTAAAGAAAGTAATTCGTTATTTTTTGTATTTTGAAAACTTACCACTACTGTCTTTATTTTATCTCCATCTAGGGTGACTTGCGTTTTTCCATCATAAGGGTATTTTTCATAAACTTTCATGCAAAGTTCTCTGGCCAAATCATATTCCAACGGCATCATATTTGGAGTGAAAGAAGTCGCATAACCTTTCATTATTCCTTGATCGCCTGCCCCGCCGGTATCTACGCCATGAGCGATTTCTTGGCTCTGTTTTGACAAATTTATAATTACTTTGAAGTTTTCTCCGACTATCCCCTTGACTATCTTTTCTAAATCCGGAGACACATTACTGGTCACTTCTCCGTTTACGGTAATTAATTTATGTCCTCCCATTACCTCTACTGCCACTCTGCTTTCTTTATCTCCTAAAAGATAGGCATCTAAAATAGAATCCGCAATAAAATCACAAATTTTATCCGGATGTCTTGGACTCACAAATTCTGCTGTTTTAATCATCATAAATTATTATTTTAGTATAACAATAATTTCGAGCTTTTCAAAAAATTAAAGTGGTTCCTGCTGAGTAATACAATGAATTGATCCTCCGCCATAAATTATGTCCCGGCAATCCACCCCCATAATTTTTCTATCTGGAAAATGATGCCCTATTATATCCAAAGCTCTCTCGTCATTCGGATCATTAAAAGTCGGGACCAAAACTTTACGATTGGAAATATAAAAATTGGCATAACTTGCCGGCACACGCATATTATCAAAATAGAGCGGAGATGGCATTGGAAGTTCTACAACATTTAATTTTGAGCCATC
>DAHVYC010000076.1 GCA_027327845.1 Candidatus Nomurabacteria bacterium | reverse complement strand
CTCTCATCTACTCCCAGGTTATGAAGTGAGTATCCCCCCAGATTCGCACGAGCATCAGATGCTCTCATTTTAAAGGTGCCACTCTCTTTGCTTAGTCCGATATTAAATGATGTAATATTTTTTTCATCCCGTTTAGAAGCAGGTCGCGATCAACTCGTGTGTCTGCTTTTTTATGTTATTAATTTTTAATATATTCGACATCATATTTTGTTTGTTATTTAAATTGCGATCGCGGCTTCTAACGGGATTCATATTCCTTATACTGGTTTTAATACGACCACTTCCCCTTCTTTGCCGTCTAAATCTTTCAGTTTAAGGGTAAGTTTATCCAAGATTTCAGCTTTTTCTTCTCCTATTTCTTTCAGAAATACCTTCAGGCTGTTGTTGTCATAACTCATCGGTATTATGAGCTTCGCCTCGAGAGAAAGAGCCAGCTTGGCAGCACCTTTGGCATCAAGTAAGCTTACTTCTTTGTGTAAATTCTCTCCACCTATCGGTATAAAAAGAATATCCGGACTGTCTATCGACTCCTTTGTATCTTTGGAAATTTCTGAATCAGATAAAGCGCCCAAGAAGGCAACTTTAATATTATCGAGAGTAAAAAGATATATAGTGTTTATATATTTCTTTTTTGAAATCATTGCGTCCGAGATAACGCCTTTTACAAAAAGTTCTTTGACTTCATAATCTCCCGGACCGTCTATGACAAAAGGTGCTCGATCTCCGAAAGAAAGCTGCTCTTGTCCATTATAAAACGGGTAGTTCGTGGTTATAAAAGCCACGTCTGCGCCGAAATGCGCGGATATTTCAGACTTTGCTTCCTTGCTTACCGGATTAAAGGCAAGCACCATGTCCCCCTGCGCAATTTTAAAAAATTGTTCACCAAAATAAGTGATTATCATTTCTTCTATTATATCAAAATAATATATAAAAAACAAAGGGGAAAACCGACTTTTAGAACATAAAAATGCATTAAAAATGGTTGCAAAACGATCCTATATGTGTTAGAGTTTAGCTACAACGTTAAATATATTAAAAGTCCGGATTTAGGGTAACCCTCTTTCGACGGTCGGTCCGATCTTTATCGGACTCCGACCTGGGTCGGAGAAAACCTAAACCTTATATCCGCTTTAGAGCGGATTTTTTATTTAAAGTAATGAATACTAAAAACAAAGAAGAAATAGTGGAGAACTTGGTGTTGAAATCTATCACAGATAGAAGCACCGCAAAACCAGAGGCGGATTCCCTGGTAGAAGGGTTGGTAATTTTGGTTGAAAAATCATCAGTGTTCGTAGATTTGTCTCCTTTTGGAACAGGCATCATATACGGGCGCGAATTTGCCAATGCCAAAGATATCATCAAAAAGATAAATCCAGGAGACACCATAAAAGCCAAAGTCGTCGAAAGAGAAAACGAAGACGGGTACATTGAGCTTTCCTTAAAAGAAGCAAAACAAGCTCTCGCTTGGAGTGAAGCGGAAAAAGCGATAAAAACAAAAACTGTCCTCGAGCTCGAAGTAAAAGATGCAAATAAGGGAGGATTAATATTGGAATGGCAAGGCATACAAGGATTCTTGCCTGCTTCCCAGCTAAAAGCGGATCACTATCCTAGAGTGCTTGATTCAGACAAAGACAAAATATTGAAAGAACTTAAGAAATTAGTCGGGGAAAAAATATCAGTAATGATAATTTCAACTCTGCCAAAAGAAGGTAAACTTATCTTTTCGGAGAAAGACAACAATCCGGAAGAAAAGAAAGAAATACTTTCAAAGTACAATGTCGGAGACGAGCTTGATTGCACAGTAGCTGGAATAGTTGATTTCGGGGTATTCTTAAAACTTGAAGACGGACTGGAAGGCCTAGTCCATATTTCTGAGCTCGATTGGGGGCTTGTGGAAGACCCACGTTCAATGTTTAAAGTCGGTGATAAAGTAAAAGCTAAAGTTATTGAAATAAAGGACGGAAAAGTATCTTTATCTATAAAAGCCTTAAAGGAAAATCCTTGGACTGAATTCGAAGGAAAATTGAAAAAGGGCGACATCATCAAGGGAGTAGTCATAAAATACAATAAGCACGGCGCTCTTGTCTCCATAAAAGAAGGAGTAGCTGGATTGGTGCATAATTCCACTTTTGGATCCGAAGTAAA
>DAHVYC010000075.1 GCA_027327845.1 Candidatus Nomurabacteria bacterium | reverse complement strand
CATCCAAAATCATTTTGACAGAATAGAGGCCATAGCCCGTACTGTCCACATTTATTTTGACAGAATCTTTTCCGCGTCCACCTTCAGTAAACAAATTTGCCCTGTCTTCTGGAGTGATACCTACGCCTGTGTCTTTCACATAAAATAAAACTTTATTATCTTTTTTCGTAATGCCAACTTTCACCGTCCCTTCTTTAGTATATTTTATAGAATTTTCTACCAAGTTGTTTATCACTTCTTTGAGCCAAAGAGGGTCCCCTGAAACATTAAAGGTGCCCTCCCCCATTTCACTTTCCAATTTCAAACCCCTCGCTTCGGCAGAAATCTTTTTTTCAGAAACTGTTTTCTCTGCTAGCTCTTTGAAGTCCACCGTTTTCATTTCATATTTGACTGTACCTTTTTCCAAGTTGGCAGCATTTAAAACGAGGTCAACCGTCTCAATACCCATATTATCTGATTCCAAACCTTGCTCTGCACGTTTTCTCACTTCTTCATTTATCTCACCAAACATTCCTTCCAGCATCCCAGCGAAAATATATTTAGAACGAGTGAAAGAACCTTTAACTTTGTGAGTGACCAAATGCACGAGGCTTTCCCTCTGTTTCAAAAGCTCTTGGAGGTTGAAATTCGCAACTTGCAAATCTTTATACAAAAGTACTTTATCGAGCGACAAAGCGATGACGTTGATGAAGCTTTTTATGGATTCTTTTTCAAAAGTATTAAGTGATTCATAATCTCTATTAAGTGCAAAAAGGAGCACGCCGAGGACTTCTTTCCCTGTCATGAGTGAGCAGAGTACCATCGTTTTTATGTGAGAATCTTTTCTTATTTTCTCTAAATTTTCTTTACTGATAAATCCTCCCCAGACTTCTTCTAAGCTATTGGTCATGTTATTCGCATGATCATAGACAGCCTGCTTGAAAAAAGCGTTTTTGGAAACATCTGTAATGACAATATCTTTAAAAAGAAAACCGAGCTTGTTTACGATTGCTTTTAATCTTTCAGTTTTAGAAAAAGAAAGCACCTTTAGAGAATCTGCTTCTTTGTCAAATAAAAAAATACCAGCAAATTCAAGATTTAAATCATCACGAATAGTGTTGGTTATATCCTCAGCCATAACTTCTGGCGCCAAGGTCAAAATGCTTGTCTGATATAGCTTTTCCAAGAGAAGCAAGGTCTTATTTTTAACCGCAAGTTCTAAATTGTGTTGATATAGTGTTTCGGTTATCTTTTGTATTTCATTATCGTCGGACATATTATATTAAGCTTTCAGGCACTTCATTTTCTGGTATTTCAGCTATCAAATCTTGTACTGCATCTTTACAAACTTCATGTGAAGCTCGTCCGAAAAGTCTTTCATATCGAGCAACAAGATGATTTATTATATCTTTTGTGTCCCCCACCAAAGAAACGGCGCCATGCGGTTGGTCAACAGTGATTCCAGCGACTTTTCTAGCCTCATCCCAAGCAATAGGCCCAATGACGAGCTCTTGTTCCTTGATTATTCTTATTGGTATTTTTAAAATCGCATCCATAAATTTTAGCTTGTTTCTTTAATCCACTTGAACACGACACCGAGCTGAATAAGGCTTATTGCCATCAGTGAATAACTAACTACAAACAATAAATCATTAAAAGCTCCGACGACATATGTGCCTGCGTGTGAATCATAAAGGAATAAAAAGTCAGCAATATATTCTGATATAAGAGCAGCAATAAAAAAGAGTGTAGGCACTTTCATGACTCCACCTAAAACTTTACGTGACAAGAGATAAGCAAGTATCGCCATTGAAACATAAAAGGCTTCACCTAAAGGATAGCCAATATCTAGAAATGTCGTCAACGGCTGGGACCAATCAAATTGATAAGATCGTAAAAATATTGCGAATGAAGCACCAAGGAAAAGAAGAGGGATAATGACTGCAAGAAGTTTCCCTTTATAACTACGTAATGATACATGTACTCCAGAAGCTTTAGCAAGAAGAATTACGGCAATCGCATAAAAAATGAGCGCTCCAAATGCTCCAACATCTGACAAAGAAGGATATGGCACTGTGCCTGTTTGCCAAACAAGATAAATACCTGCTACTTGTGCAAACCACTCACATAAGAGACCAACAGAAAACATAAAAATTGCACGTCCTAACATGCTTTTAAATCCACCCCATTTTTTTGAAATTACTAATCC
>DAHVYC010000074.1 GCA_027327845.1 Candidatus Nomurabacteria bacterium | reverse complement strand
CTACTTTTTTCTATCAAACATTTCTCGGTAGTAAGACATATGCCATCGCCGTTTATTTCTATAGATCCTCCTTCAAGTATAAAATCAATTTTAAACATGCGTTTGCCTATAACCTTCTCTAGTTTCAAGAAAACATTATTGTCTTTCAGTAAATCGGGAAATTTATTGCCATAAGCATCATAAACCCATTTCAACCAAGCTTTCTCTCTTCCATTGCTGATAAAAATAGGGCCAAAATCACGAAGCCAAACATCTGCATAATCTACTTCATAGAAATTGATTCTATCTAAATTTACATTGATTAAACGAAGCATCTTTTTTACTCTTTCCTCCACCTCGCCGTTTAATACTAAAAGTTTTACTATTTCGCTTTCACTAATCGCCTTGATAATTTCCAAAAATTTCTGTTCCACTCTACTCAACCGTTCTTCATCCATTTCATTTTGAGTCTCATTTAAGGAACCAAAGGATATTTTATCGTGCGGCCAGGCAAGCCAAACAGCTGAGTGTTTTTCCCACTCGGCTGGTATTCTAAAACCTAAATTTTTAGGAGTTTCCGACATGTATTTCTATCTTTTTTCAAGCGCTTTCTTTTCGTCCTTGTAGTGCTTTACATTTTTTAATCTTTTCGATTTTTCTATAAATTTATCACCCAACAAAATCCCATAAGTATCCGGTCTTCTGTTTCTTAAAAATCCCCAGCCTTCGGCATAAAACTTATTTCTCTCTAAATCGATTCTCGATATTAATATTTCATCTTTATTACTGCTCGCCCGTTTAATAACTTTACCGAAAGGATCACTCAAGAAAGATTGTCCAAAGAAACTCATTTTGCCTTCCACCCCTACGCGATTTACTGCCATGACATATAGACTATTTGCCACTGCGTGAGCTCGCTGAGAAACTTCCCATGCCTCATGCCAATCCCCTTCTTCATTGTATCCTACAATATTTCCCAATGCGGTAGGATAAAAAATTATCTCTGCACCATGAAGTCTCACTGCGCGAGCCGCTTCCGGAAACCATTGATCGTAACAGATAAGTACGGCAAAGGTGGCATATTTTGTTCTGTAAATTTTATACTCTGCATCGCCATCCTTGAAATAATTCTTTTCATAAAAACCTGGGTCTTGCGGAATATGAATTTTGCGATAAGCTGGCAATAATTTTCCATTTTCATCTATTACTGCCGCCGAATTGTAATAAATCCACTTGCCTTTTTTATTTTTTATTTTTTCGTAAACAGGCACGATAATTACCACTTTGTGTTCTTTGGCAATTTTTGAAAAGACTTCCGTCGATTCCCCGGGTATCGTTTCCGAAAAAAGATTTTTACTTAAATTAGAGTATTGTGGAAAATACGGGGTCCGATAAAGTTCTTCTAAACATATGATTTTTGCGCCTTTCTGGACGGCTTTTTCAACCAATTTCTCTGTGTTTTTAAGATTCTTTTCTAAATTAGGCGATACCTTACTTTGTATCCCGGCAATTGTTATAAACCTATTTTTCATTCTTAAAATATAGCATCTTCTTATGATAAATTGCAAAAATGATGATTATGTTTATCAACACAAAATATATATTGAAGGAATACACCGCAAAATCCCAGTTTTTTATTACCAACAAGGATAATACATTATTAATGATTCCACCGAGATAAACTGATATACTCTCGCTTTCCGGAAATTTCCATGATTTATTTATAGTTGGTACTGCTGCCAAACCATCACTTATGATGGCAAATAGTATAGAAATACTGAGGTTTAAAGTCAGGATGTATAGTAGAAAAGCTAAAATAGAAAATATTCCGCATACCACATCGAAGGTCTCTATTTTCCAGAAAGCATTTCTCTTAAAAAGAGAAAATATAATGACCAACAATGGCCCGAATCCGGCCATAAATATACCGGTAACGGAAAATCCAGCTCCTGCCTTTATCGCTAGGAATGTTCCCACAAAAGGAGCCAGCATCCAAATGAACCAAGAAACCAAATTCGGTCTAGTACCGCTTCTAAAAATACTTCTGATGTACCAGAAACTTAAAGAAAGGTTTATTACCACACCTATGAAAACAATTTTTTCTGGAAGCATAAATATATAACTCAATACACCTCAGCATTGTAACACGTCTCACAATAAACGATCTCCGGCCTCTCTGGTGCATAAGAGGTTTCAAATTCGTTAGGACAGCCGGGTTTCATGCAGTGTCTATGCCA
>DAHVYC010000073.1 GCA_027327845.1 Candidatus Nomurabacteria bacterium | reverse complement strand
CTTCGATATTTCCATCAAGGTTTTTCCAAATTTTTTCCGATTCTTCGTCTTTTGGCACGACTCCTTCACCTTTATATACTGTTACATAAGAGATAGGCAAACCGATTTCTTTAGTAATAAAATCATAGGCATATTTTATAGCCTCCTCTCGGCCATATCCCCCAAACGAAAAATTACCCAACATTTCAAAAAAGGTCAGGTGCGTATTGTCTCCAACTTCTTCTATATCTCCAGTGCGTATGCATTTCTGAACCGTAGCAACATTTTTTACGCCAAAATCTTTCTCCGCTTCTCCCGGATCGGTATAATATTTTTTAAACTGCTGCATTCCTGCGGTAGTAAAAAGCACCGAAGGATCATTTTCGGGAATCAAAGAAGATGAAGGTATTATCTTGTGTCCGCGAGCTTCAAAAAATTTTAAGAATTTTGCCCTAATCTCTTCTGATTTCATCCCGTTAGAAATTTATACTTAATTATTAATACTTAACTTTAATATCCTGTTTTCAATATTGACGTTATTTCTAACGGGATTCATAACTACATTGCTTGTTTTTCTTTTTCCAGATTTTCATCGGAAATTTTCCGTATAGGTTTTTCGATAATATTGAGTACAATAAAAATAAATAGGACAAGCACAGTGGAAATAAAAGCCATATCAAAAAAGCCAAAACCGGAAGCTATGCCTATACCTGCCGTAACCCAAAGACCACCTGCAGTGGTAAGTCCTCTAGTGCGTGAATCCCTAAACATTATCATTCCGGCACCCAAAAATCCTATCCCGACTATTATATTGGAAGCCATCATTACCGGATTAAAGCCATTATACCCAGAGTATTTATCGGCCAAATATTCTGAAATAATTACAAACAAAGCGGATCCCATAGAAACCAAAGCATGGGTCTTCATGCCGGCTTCCTTGTGAACCAAAAGGCGCTCAGCTCCTATTATCATACCAAGTACAATCGCGACCACTAGTCTTATAATAACGTCACCATTTTGCAAAAAAAAGTAATTCATAGTCCTTATATTATACAATAATACCTCCGCCTAAACAAACATCTTTGTCGTATATAACGCAAGATTGCCCAGAAGCCGCCATAATAGGTTTTTTAAAGTTAACCTCGGCTTTATTCTTGTCTTTTGATTTAATGGTACAATGCAACAACTCACCATGATAACGTATTTGGGCTGTATAAACCTTATCAATCTTTGGAATGCCTAAAATCCAATTTGTTTTATTCAGGAGAAGACGAAAACTTTCTTTAAAAGAGACTGTGGAGCGCGATGATAGTGCAAATCTTGAGGAATTTTTCAGCAGAAAAATATCCGGACTCTTTTGTAGAGAGTTTTTGTCTGAAGATACATATAAAATATTTTTCTTTACATCTTTAGCTACTACATAATAAGCGCCATCGGTCGGATTTTTCTTCGTAACAGTAAATCCATGCCTTTCACCTAAAGTATAAAAAATTACCCCATCGTGGTAACCGATTTCTTCCCCTGTTTCATTTAAAACCTTGCCTTTTTTTGTTCTTATGTAATGTTTCAAAAAATCCTTCAGATCTACTGCTCCCAGAAAGCAGATCCCCTGGCTGTCTTTCTTCTCGGCTACCGGCAAATTGAATTTCTTAGCCAGCTTGCGAACTTCCGTTTTCTTTAAATTTCCAATCGGGAATAAAATTCTCTTTAATTGATCCTGCTTTAAGGTCCAAAGAAAATAAGATTGGTCTTTTGTCGGATCATTGCCCTTTAATAAACACGAAGTGCCACGAAAAGAGGCTACGGAGCGCGACGGCGCGAGTCCTGAGGAATTTTTCAGCAGAAAAATATCCGGACTCTTTTCGTGGCACTTCGTGTTGATGGCATAATGTCCTGTGGCTACAAAATCCGCTCCCATAGCCAGAGCTTTTTTTAGAAAAACGCCGAATTTAATTTCTCTATTGCACATCACATCCGGATTGGGTGTCCTGCCAGCTTTATATTCTCTTATCATATAATCCGCCACAGCCTTTTTATATTCTTTCTCAAAATCAAAAGTAAGAAATGGTATATCGAGTCGAGCTGCTACGCGTATAGCGTCACGACGTTCCTCTTCCTCTGTACATTCGAGAAAATCTGGATGCCAGGTACGTATAAATACCCCGACAACTTCATATCCTTGTCTTTTTAATAACGCTGCGGACACAGCGCTGTCCACTCCGCCGGATATTCCTACAAATACGGTTTTTTTATTCATAAATTATATATTTTTTAAGTACTTTATTTTATTCAATTTATGCTCTTCGAAAGTCCTCGCATAATGGATGTTCCCTTCTTTGTCGTGTAAATAATACAAATAA
>DAHVYC010000072.1 GCA_027327845.1 Candidatus Nomurabacteria bacterium | reverse complement strand
TTAATTGAAAATAGTATTAACCAATTAGGTTGGACGAATGAACAGTTCCAAAGAATATCCAGAAAAATTAAAACCCAAAGAAATGGTTTAATCGCACACTATGATGGTGCCATTGGAGATTTTAAAGAAGAAATGAAAAATGAAGAGGAAGTATAAACCTTATAAATTTGGTATAATCATTAAATGCTTCTCAATCTAGTCAAAATATTTCTACCCTTGATAACCTCTCTTTTAATAGGATTTTTTATCACTCCTTTTGCCACACATTTTTTCTATAAACATAAAATGTGGAAAAGATTCTCCAGAAGCGAAGCCACCTTCACTCCATTCAAAAAAATTCATAATGAAAACGAAGAACTAAAAACCCCAAGAGTGGGAGGAATAATAATTTGGGTTTCTGTTCTTTTTGCCACATTGATTTTTTATTTAATATCGTTCTTTTTTCCATCTCCACTTACCGAGAAGATGAATTTCTTGAGTAAAAATCAGACATTGATACCGCTCCTTGTTCTGCTGATGGGATCTTTCCTGGGACTCTGGGATGATTTGATGCTTATCTATGGATCTGGGAAAATCGCTCATGATGACAAGTCTTGGAGGAAATGGAAAGCTTTTTTAGTTATTTTGATTTCTCTTCTCATTGGCATATGGTTCTTCTCTAAGCTCGGCATGGTATCGGTGCATATTCCTTTCAATGGTGATCTCTTTTTGGGAATTTTAATCATTCCTTTCTTTATATTGGTTGCTTTGGCGACTTTTTCCGGCGGAGTGATAGATGGGTTAGACGGGCTTTCCGGCGGAGTGCTCTCTTCGATTTTTGCCGCATATTCAGCTATCGCCTTTGCTGGTAATCAGATAGATATAGCCGCTTTTTCAGCTGTAGTTACTGGGGCAATTTTAGCGTTTTTGTGGTTTAATATTCCTCCTGCCAGGTTTTATATGGGAGAAACAGGCATAATAGGACTTACTATAACACTTGCTACTCTGTCGTTTTTAACCGATACCATTTTTATTCTTCCTATTATCGCAATGCCACTCCTTATAAGTTCTCTCTCTGTCATTATCCAGACTATTTCTAAAAAATTCAGAAACGGTAAAAAAGTATTTTTGGTTGCTCCCATTCATCATCATTTTGAGGCTTTGGGTTGGCCGTCGTATAAAGTGACGATGAGATTTTGGATACTGTCTGTCGCTTTTTCAATTATAGGCATAATATTAGCTGTTATAAGCAGATAATATGAGAGAAAAAAAAGTAGATAAATTCTTTTTGACCGTGTTTTTACTCCTTGTTTTTATAGGCGTAGCTATGTTTATTTCCGCCTCTTTGGGAATTCTACAAAGAAGCGAGTCCACTTTCACTTCCGTATTAGTGAGCCAGCTTTTATTCGGTTTTGGTTTCGGATTGGCAGGAATGTATTTGGCCATGAAAGTAGATTATAAATTTTGGCGTAATTATTCTTTTTATATTTTTTTAGGATCCATTCTTCTTACAGCTGCGGTTTTTATACCCCATTTAGGATGGACACACCTGGGAGCTACTAGATGGATATCTTTAGGCCCGCTTAGATTTCAGCCGGTAGAGATTTTAAAATTCGGTTTCATCATATATTTTGCCGCCTGGTTATCGTGGGTAAAAAACAAAGTGCAGGATTTTAAATTTGGTATTCTTCCTTTTGGCGTTATGCTTGCAATAATAGCGGTAGTTTTATTTCGGCAACCAGATACGAAGAGTTTTATTTTAATTGCAATTACCGGAATCTGCATGCTTTTTATGTCAGGAGTGTCGATAAAATATATTTCCTTAATAGGAACTTTAGCTGTTCTTGTATTGGCTTCTTTGGTATTCTTCACTCCTTATTTACAAGAAAGAGTAAAGACTTTTCTGGATCCTTCTTCCGACCCAAGAGGATCTTCTTATCAAATACAACAATCCTTGATCGCTATAGGCTCTGGGGGTGTATTCGGCAGGGGATACGGGCAAAGTATACAGAAATTTGGGTATTTACCAGAACCGCAAGGAGATTCTATATTTGCGGTAATCGGAGAAGAGCTAGGATTCGTAGGGGGTGTCACAATAATAATTTTGTTTTTACTTTTTGTTTTGAGGGGCTTAAAAATAGCGAACAATTCTCCGGATCTATTCAGTAGACTTTTAGTTTCCGGAATTGTTATACTGATTACAGCCCAATCGTTTATGAATATTGCTTCCACTACCGGTGTTTTTCCGTTGACGGGCGTACCACTTCCTTTTGTGAGCCATGGAGGCACTTCTCTCATGATAGATCTTATAGCAGTGGGTATAATACTTCAAATATCAAAATTTAAACAAAAAACTTAAAAA
>DAHVYC010000071.1 GCA_027327845.1 Candidatus Nomurabacteria bacterium | reverse complement strand
CTTGGTGGACCAATACAGTCAAAATGGTATGCGGGGCATAAGGGGGAAAATCGCGTTGCCGATAATACAGTTTTGTATTTTGAACTAGAGAATATGGAACAGGATTTAATCTCTCCGGAAGAAATGGCAAAACATAATGTATCTTGGATTGAATATAAAGATATTACCCGCGATAGAATGGCACATTGTGAACTTAATATTATTCTTGAGCGCTTAAAGACTGGCAACGATGTATACATCAATACAGGAATTCTTATTAATTCTGGCAAATTCGACAATATGGATTCCGAAGAGGCAAAGAAAGAAATTACCAAAGCTGTCGGTGGAAAAATTGTTACTAGGTTCAAATTGCGAGACTGGGTATTCTCTAGACAGCGCTATTGGGGCGAACCAATACCGATGATAAATTGTGCAAAGTGCGGATGGATGCCGGTACCGGAAAAAGATCTTCCTGTTAAATTACCGGAGGTAAAAAGTTATAAACCTACAGATACAGGAGAATCTCCGCTGGCTTCCATTACAAAATGGGTAAATGTGAAATGTCCTAAATGTAAAGGCAAGGCCAAGAGGGAGACGGACACAATGCCGAATTGGGCGGGGAGTTCTTGGTATTACCTAAGATATGTCGACCCGAAGAACAAAAAAACTTTTGCAGACAAAAGTAAATTAAAATATTGGACTCCGGTTGATTGGTATAACGGCGGGATGGAACATACGACACTTCACCTTCTATATTCCCGTTTTTGGCATAAATTTTTATATGACTTAAAATTGGTGCCAACTCTAGAACCTTATAAAAAAAGAACTTCGCATGGGATGATCTTGGGGGAAGGGGGAGTAAAAATGTCTAAATCTTTAGGTAATGTTATAAATCCGGATAGCATAATAAATACTTACGGCGCAGATACTCTGCGTGTTTATGAAATGTTTATGGGTCCATTTGAAGACGCTGTCGCTTGGAGCACGGATAGTATCATCGGCTCGAGGAGATTTATAGAAAAAGTTTGGAGGATAGGTCAGAAAATTCTCGCTTCTTCCAATTTTTCGTCCCTGCGCCCTTCCCCTCAAAATACTCGGGGCGGGACCCTCGGGAAGCTCAAAATTGAAAGAAGCTCGGATTTTCAAAGACTTTTACACAAAACCATTAAAAAAGTTTCCGAAGATATAGAAAATATGCGCTTTAATACAGCCATATCCGCTATGATGATATTGGCAACGGAGATTGAAAAGGTAGAAGATGTAGATGCGGATAGTTTCAAAAAGTTTTTACAAATTCTTTCTCCTTTTGCCCCACATGTGACGGAAGAGTTATGGTCCCTTTTTGGAGAAAAGAAATCCATTTTTATTTCTGATTGGCCGAAATGGGATGAGAAAATTGTCAAAGATGATGAGGTGAAGATAGGAGTACAGATCAATGGCAAGCTAAGATCTGAAATATTAGTCGGTACAGAAGATACGGAAGAAGAAGTGAAGAAGAAAGCAATGGCTGATGAGAATGTTATGAAACATATAAGTAGTGGTGTAAAGAGGGTAATCTATATAAAAAACAGGGTTATTAACATATTGGTATAGTAACGTGTTGTAATATATAATCTCGTTGTAGTATTATATATAGATAATCAATAAAGTCGTTGAAATTTTTATTAGCGTTATTAATTTTAAAATAATATGTTATCAAATGTTTTAGATAGAATCTCTTTTTGGTCGCTTTTTGCGGTAATCGTGCTTCTGCCTGTTTTCTTTTTACCTTTCACGCAGATCCCCGTAGAGACCTCAAAAGGCTTGTTATTGGTAATAGGGCTGGCTGTTTCTATAATTTTTTGGATTGCAGCAAGATTTTCGGACGGGAAAATCAGCTTTCCTAAATCACGCCTGCTTCTTGCAGCCTTGATTATATTAGTTGTATTTTTGGCATCCGCTTTATTTTCTTCTGCACCAGCAGTGTCTCTTTTTGGAACGATGCTCGATATGGGCACCTTTTACTTTATGTTGGGAGCTTTTCTCTTAATGTTGGTTTCCTCGATAGTTTTAAAAGATTCGAAGCAAGCCAGAATAGTTTTCTGGGGAGTGATAGTATCTTCTATAGTGTTATTTGTATTCCAAGCATTTCGTTTGTTTTTGCCTAGCGTACTCTCATTGGGAGTGTTAGGAGGCAAGACAGACAATGTCTTGGGTTCATGGAACGCCTTCGGCTTATTCGCCGGATTTTCAACGGTAATGTCTCTCTTTATAGTGGAGTTTTTCTCTGTCCCTAAGATGACCAAATGGATTTTAGGGCTTATCATTGTTTTCTCTATCGTATTGTCTGTGGCGGTAAACTTCCCTCTAATCTGGGAACTCT
>DAHVYC010000070.1 GCA_027327845.1 Candidatus Nomurabacteria bacterium | reverse complement strand
AATTTTTTTATTCAGCTTTAATGTCTGTGCCATAACGCCGCCTCTGTTAATTTTATCATATACGCTTAATTTTGGCGGAAATAATCACGAGATAATAGTTATGATAAAGATGCTTGACATTATTAAAATAATCTGATATATTGATAGTAACTTAATAGAGGAGAGATAATCATGAAAGCACTTAATGAGAAAATAGCAGATTTTAAAGATGTCCTTGCTTTGCCGGTGGCGCAAAAAAATATTGTTAGGACAACTTTTAATCTCAGCCAAAAGGGGCATGACGCTATTGGCGAAATAGCAGATACATTAAACAAAAAAAACGCCGAGGTTTTTGAGGTGATGATAGAAATATTTAACAAAATAGGGAATGATTTGCCGTTGTCATCTACAGATGCTGAAAATAAAACGCGCAAAACTTATGTCATAGATAAAAAAACGCTATCTGCTATAAACAAAGCCTCGGAAAAATCAAAAATCCCCCGCGATACATTAATTGATAATTTAGCGCAGAATGTAAAAATAATTATCGAACTTCTTTCATCCGAAAAAGATAAGAAATATACTGATGTTCTTAAGAAGATTATAAATCCGTTCTGGATAGAGGCTGAAAAAATAGAAAAGACACTGATAAAAGAACTCGGAGACGATGATCCCGTTGTCAACAGATTTGGATTGATTATCGTCATAATCATGAACTTAGCCGGCGCTATAGAAAATTATTTGAACAATGGGGTGGCAATAAATCCGGACGATTTTTCACAGCAGTAAGAGATTTAGCTTAATTTTTTTATTTGTATACTTAATTACTACTTGACAATCAATAAACATTATGGTAATATTCAGTATACAAATGTTTTGATGGAAGTATACAGAGGAGGTAGAAAATGAGAATTTCATTCCCAGCAATGAAAGGCAGCATGGGGAGACGAGATTTTTATGTAGCAATGATTAAATTAAGTCTTATCCCTAAAATCTTTTCTTATCATGATTGGGCGGAACTCCCCCCCGAACAGAGAGCGCAGCGTGTTCTACAAAAAAGCCGTATCCCAGAAATTACGCAGTATATTCTTGATAATGAAAATGGCTACCTTTTTTCATCTCTGACTGCTTCGTATAATGGAGAGGAGGTATTTAGACCATCTAATGAGAGCCCGGATCTTGGTATTCTTGAATTGCCGCTTGATAGTCAGTTTGTAATTAATGACGGACAGCATCGTATGGCTGCTATTGTAGAGGCACTTAAACAGAACCCTTTATTAGCGAGTGAGACAATTTCTGTAGTTTTTTTCCCTTTTGAAGACCTCGACCGCATGCAACAAATGTTTTCAGACCTTAATCGTACTGTTAAAGTAACCACTAAGTCCTTAAATATTCTTTATGACCACCGTGACTTGTTAGGACAATTAGTATTGGATGCAGTGGAAAAGGTTTCAGTATTCAAAAATATGGTTGATAAAGATCGTGTCTCATTACCGCTTCGTTCGCCCAAACTTTTTACATTGAGCGCTGTATATGATGCCTCTCGTGAATTAGTCGGTGTTGTAACTCCAGAGAATCAGGATGAAAAGGCAGAAATTATTAACAACTACTGGGAAGCCGTTGGTGTTAACATACGCCAATGGAGACAGGTGCAGAGAGGAGAACTTAAACCTTCTGAATTGCGCTCCGAGTATGTCCACTCCCATGCAGTTGTTTTATGGGGAATAGGAGCAATGGGTAGAACTCTTATTCAGGAATACCCTTCTGACTGGCAATCCAAATTAGCCGGATTAGCAGATATTGATTGGCGCCGTACCAATAAGGAATGGCAAGGAGTTTGTATGCAAGGAACTGATATAATAAATCGAACGCAATCAAGAAAAGATACTGCTTCTTTTTTGAAAAATAAAATGGGGCTTTTGTTACAGCCCAGAAAAGAGAGGGATATTTTTGAAGAAATTGTAGATCTTGGAAGGAGTCGCGGAGGAGTTCTCACATATGATGATATAAACGAGGCACTTCCATCGGAATTCTTTTCTCCAAGTGAAATAGAAGACTTTATAGATATCCTTGTCGATATGGACATTAAAGTTGTTGGTTATAAAGAAGGCATTACCGATAGGAACTTTAATGGTGCCGGGAAAAAGTCTGGTGAAGACCTGTCATTAGTATTTGTTGATCTTCTAAAAACACAAGGAGTATCTTATGAAATCTCAGAAAGAAAAAAAGGATACTCCTCTAAAGTTATACGAATAAATCAAAAGAAGTGTCTTATAGCTCATGCTAATCTAAATAATGCCGGTAATTATTGGTTTGGCTTTCGTCCTGACGATATCAAAGTAAATGGTAAATATGACCGTGTGATTCTTCTTTGTGGTGATAATAAACTA
>DAHVYC010000006.1 GCA_027327845.1 Candidatus Nomurabacteria bacterium | reverse complement strand
CGTCAAAACATTTTTGTCTGGGCACCGACTCGTGGATTTTTACTACTGTAAAAATCAGACTCCGTCGTTCGATCCCTAACGAAACTGAAGTAGTTCAGTTTCTCCTCCCGGAAACAGAAATTAAAAAACTCATACAAAAGTATGAGTTTTTTAATTTGGCTCCGGGGGTAGGGATCGAACCTACGACCAATCGCTTAACAGGCGACCGCTCTACCGCTGAGCTACCCCGGAATATTCTTTTTTCAATTTTTCTTTACCACACCCTGATTTCCAATATTTTTCTCTATTTCTGGCATAGACTCTGTCCATACCACAATCTTCAAATACCAGAATCCAAGGACGGAAACCTTTTGTCGAAAAAATTCTCCACCATTGTGCTCCAATAATCTTTTTTCCGGATCGTGACTCATACCCACATAGATTCTACCGTCTTGTATACTCTTGAGGGCATAAACAAAATTGCTTTTCATCTTTTTATAATATCACAGGCGACCGCTCCCTGCCTGCCGGCAGGCAGGTACCCTGAGCTACCCCTGCCTCGACTGACTCGAGTCAAGGCGGGCCGAAATATATTTATGAAAACAAAGAACTTTTTACATATTAACAAAAATCAAAGAAAATACAAGCCAATAATAACGATATTATACGGTAAAAGCTGAATTCCTTATTTTAATGTTATAATTAAACCATATGGAAAAAATGTTAAAAAGCTTCGTGCTTTATCTTCATGATAAATTCGGCATTACGCCCGATATTCTCACTTATACCAGGATATTCGCGGCGCCATGGCTCGCCCTTCTTGTATCCAAATCCATCTCAAGTAAAAGCGCTACTACAGCTTTGATAACAATGGCTCTATACCTTTTAATAGTTTCTACGGATTTTCTAGATGGAATTCTAGCCAGAAATATTCCCGAGCATGATCACTCGCACGGAGGCATGTTGGACCGTCTGAGCGATAAAATACTGATCGTCTTTACATTAATCCCCTTCGGGCTCAACTTATTTACCTTCCTTATAATACTGGCTGAATCAATACTGGCATTCCAGGCCATTTATGCTCCGGAAGACAAAAAACAAGCCACCAAGACAGGAAAGGCAAAAATGGTATTGCAAGCGCTTCTCGTGCCCGTACTTCTCATAAGAGTAGTTACGGGTTTCGTACCGGAAATATTTTTCTTCGCTTATATATTTTGCACTATAGCATTCACTTACGCATCCATTTACTCGCATTATTTTTATTTTGAGAAATGATCGATTCAATATCGTCCTACATATCGAGCGTCTGCGGGCTCTGTAAAAACAAAAAATTCCCGGGCACCATAGCAAGCTTCGTCGCGCTGGTCTTTTCTTTGTTGCTTTACTATTTTCTAAACGAATCGGCGTATATCGCAATATTTATTCTTATTCTTCTCGTAGGATCTGCCGCTGTTTGGAAAGTCCAAAATAAAGAAGGCAAGCTGGATCATCAGTGGATCGGGATAGATGAGGTGCTGGGTATGCTGGTAGCCAATTTATTCCTCTTTGAAGTAAATCTGTCCTTCAAAGAAACTTTGGCTTTCGCTTTCATATCTTTCCTCGTATTCCGACTGATCGATATAACCAAATTCATCCCGCCTATAAAAACCATAAACAAGAAGGAAGTGCAGAATGCCTACACTGTAATCTTCGATGATATCCTGGCAGGTTTTTACACTTACTTCATTATGCTCGTTGTCCTAGGAGTATATAATCTTCATTTCCTCTATGCTTCGTTTCTTATACTCTTGCCGGCTATGATAGCAAACGCCACCCCTACTCTGCTTAAAATGGAACGTTTCAATATGCCCGTCGATGAAAAAATATTCGGGAAAAATAAAACCTGGCGCGGATTCATAGGAGCTGTCATCACAGGCACATTCTTCTTCTTTCTGCTCGTGAAGTTTGGGCTTATAAACTTCCCGGGGGATTTCAGGATCATAACCCTTGCCGGGTTTTTATTCGGCTTCGGAGCCATAGGCGGAGATCTATTGGAATCCTTCTTTAAGAGAAAAATGGGGCTGATACCAGGCGAGAGCCTTACCCCATGGGACCAGATAGATTATGTACTGGGAGCAATTGTGCTGACTTTCTTTATATTTCAATATTCCATGAGCCAAATTATATTTTTGGTGATTTTGGGCGGGACAATAAGCGCCGTCACGCATAGATTGGGATATATTCTCAAAATAAACACGTCCAAACAATAAACCACGTTTGACGTGGTTAAAATGGCTTGGTCACGCTGTTGAAGAAATCAATGGCGTGTTCAAATGTACCGAAACAAAACGTGAGAAAATAGTCGAACAATTTTACTTTCCTCATATCAGGAGAATAAATAATGGAATTATTTTTCCAATTCTCGGCTATCTGATTGATCTCTTCTATAAGCCCCTGGTCTGAGAAGAAAACTCCTGATTCCATATTGAAATTGAATGAGAGTATGTCCATATTCTGTGATCCTAAGATTCCTTCTTCGTCGTCCACTATCATCACCTTGCTGTGATTCATCTCCGGTGTGAGAAAAAATTGTATGCCGTACTTGTTGAGTTTATGCATGTATAGATAATTCGGAATGTTTGCCAGCTTCGGATTGGTGGCAAAGCGAGGCATTATTATTTCTATCTTCACTCCCCTCTTAGCGGCTTTTTTTAAAGATTTTACCACCCAGTGATTCGGCATAAGGTACGGGGTGATGATCAATATTTTTTTTCTGGCAAATTTTATTTTGTCTTTATAATATTTTTTCAATTTTGAAGAATTGCGCGGAGGGTAATGCTCGAAAAACCAAATCTTACCTTTCTCTAGATGCACTTCCCCTTCGTCGTCATACTTTAATACTTCTCTATCCTTGCCTCCGCATCGTTTATAAATACGGGCAAAAGATCGTAGCACCCTATCCACGATCCTGCCTTCTACTTTTATCAAAAGATCATCCCACTTCTTGAAAAATTTTCGGACATTGATACCTCCGATGAAAGCGGTATTTCCGTCTATGATAAGCGTCTTTCGGTGAGTCGTCCGGAAAAGAGTTTTAAAGAAAAAAAGCTCTACCCCGGAATCTCGTAATTTTTGCACAGAAGCACTTGAAAGACTTTGGCTTCCGAAAGAATCAAGAATCACTTTCACAGAAACCCCGGAAGAAGCTTTTCTGCTCAATATTTCGATGAAATCGTGGGTATCTGAGGTATCATCCACAAATATATACATCTCAAATAAAATCAAGCTTTTAGCGCGTTCTAGGGCCTCCAGCATGACATCCCAGGCCTTCTCTGTCTTGGTATATATCTTATAGCGCATACAGAGTATTATTATACCATATTATGTGGACTGTACCGGAATTGCACCGGTGACCTCTCGAATGCGAATCGAGTGTTCTACTAACTGAACTAACAGCCCAATTTCCATTCTAGTGCACCCTATAGGATTCGAACCTATGACCTTGCGAATGTGAATCGCACGCTCTAACCAGCTGAGCTAAGAGTGCTTCTCGTTTGTTTGCTGTGTTCCTGTGGACCATACCGGATTCGAACCGGTCGCCTCTCCCATGCCATGGGAACGCTCTACCAAATGAGCTAATGGCCCTTCGTGTGTGGACCCTAGGAGATTCGAACTCCTGACCTCCTCATTGCAAATGAGGCGCTCTACCAACTAAGCTAAGGGCCCAATATATAAATTCAAAAACAAAGAACAACTTCAAATTATTGGCGCTCGGACCCTGTCCGCCTCTGGCGGAAACTAAGCTAAGGGCCCTAAATTTAAACTTTTAACATTTTAATCTATTATCTTTAAAAAGCAAACAAAAACCGCCCGAAGGCGGTTTTTTGCGGCACTTATGTTGTTACGATAAATGTGAATTTGACCTCACACTCACTTTCCGAAGTATAGCATATATCGTATAAAAAAGCAAGTCCCCACACTTACTTTTGTATTATTGCTTTAGTTTTTCAATAAAACCTACTAAAACTATAAATAAATCTACGATATATATGGTAAAGATTAAAGTAAAAAAGTAATTAAAAAACAATACAAAAGTAAGTGTGGGGGCGAGTCCCCTCCCTTTACTTTGTGTATAATATACCCTATAATCCTACTCGGTCCTGTATTGGATAGTCGCTCCGACCCAGGTCGGAGAGGAAAGTCCGAACACACAGCCCTGGCTTAGGCCAAGGCGAACGTAGCGGGTAACGCCCGTCCTCCGACCCTGGTCGGAGAGAGTTGCGAACAGTGACGAATCCTTCGACTTCGGTCGAAGGGGTGAAACGGAGCCTAAGGCTCCCCCTTTGGGGGCAAAATACTTACGCGTGTGCAAGATCGTGCCCTTCGACAAGCTCAGGACTAGTCCCGAGCAAAGTAGATAGGAGAATCGCTTGACCCTCTGAGTAATCAGAGGGCTAGATAAATGGCTATCGCTCCGACCCAGGTCGGAGTACAGAATTCGGCTTATAGATACAGGACCGCAATATGAAAAATCCTCTCGAAAGAGAGGATTTTTCTATTTCTTGGTTTTAGTTTTCCAATTGCTCTTCAACTTTTTCTTTCTGTGCTTCTTCAGCTAAAACATCATCTATGGAACATACTCCGGAGACGCAAGCAAATTCTTTAGCACCGACAGTATTGTCTTCCTGTTCGTAATAAACAAGTTTGGAAAAATCTATATTTTTAATTTCTTTCAATCTCCTCTCGTATTCTTCTTTGGTTATTTCTTCATAGGGAGCGAGCTGGTATACGTGCTCCGATCTCGGCAAGAAAGAAAGTCCGCCTACTATATCCCAATTCTCGTACACGAAGTTGGCAACTTTTATCCATTCATCGTTGCCTACGTAGATAGTGACAGAAGGATTGTGTTCTATATAATTTATTTTCAATCTCTTCCATTCATTGAGAAGATCTAGCGCAGATACATGATCGCGAGTAACCGCACCTTCCGGAGCTTTTATCGGAAATTCAAGAACTGCGACTGTGGAATTGGCGGTAGAATATCCAACCTCGGCCTTAAAAGGAACTCCCTGATCTTTTATGAGTTGGAACAGTGGATCGTTGGTAGAAATGCGTACTCGGCGAATATAATACTTCGCGTACCACGGATGCATTCCGGAACCGACATAAAGAAGCTGTCCTGAGTTGCCGTGTGGTTTGACTGTGGTTATACAAGTGGAACTCGCTATGCCAAACTTCTTTGCATATTCCTTATTTACCCTTATTGACTCTTCTTTCAAATCGGAAAGTATTTTGTCTGATCTAATCGTTTTATTATCGTAATATCCGGTGATGGATACGCCGAGCAATGCTTCTTCGTCACAATTTTCTTTCCATTCTTTGGACAAATAGCCGAAGTTGGTCAAAGTCGCTTGGTACGTGCCCAAGATGGTAGATAGTCTTACTTTTCTCTTTAAATCTTCAAAAGTGTCGCGTGGACGGACTACTATAGAGGTTAGGTTGCAGAACTGTTTGGAGCGTAAAGTAATCTCTCCGCACGGATTAGAGCCTGGTAAGCCTACTATCGTATTCTGGTCGTCTATTATGCCTGCTTCTTTCCAATTGTCGAGGCGTCGCTTTGGGAGCTGAGAAAGTAATCCTCCTCTGTTAAAAATACCTCGTTCGCCCGTACCTGATTTTATAAGCTCGATCCACTCATCCAGGAACTCTGAAGCTGAAGGTTTCTGGTTATAGACAACGGAATTGTTGGCCATAGATCGCTGCCCATTCTCAACCCAAAATTGTCCCTGTTTTGCCTTACGCATCGAATCATCATCAATATCAGATAAAGATATGAGAGCGCTTCTTCTGACTCCGCCGGCGACGACGATAAGACCGATCTGGCATATTATGTCATGCAAATCTATATTGGTAAGACGCTTGCCTTGTCTAGCAAAAATTTTTTTCTTAGTGAAATTAACCAAGTCAATGAGAGGCTGAGGACCGGAAGCCCGCCCGCCCGCTGTTTTTAATCTGGTACCAGCCGGACGTATCTTGCTGTAATCCAAATCAATATCATAACCATCCGCCCAAGTCTTACAAGCCAGCACATACGCATCTGCCCATCCTTCTTTACTGTCGTCGACTACATGAGTAGTGAGCTTCTTACCCGTCTGTCTTCGTATCTGAGGAAATTTTTGTACTGTTTCCGATTCGACAGAAAAACCCAAGCCTGCTCCACACATGAGTATGTACATTAACTCTCCTAAATCTTGCCAAGCAGAAGGAGCGACGTAAGAGCAGTTGTATGCCCACACATTTGATTTTTCACAAGCTTCACCAGCAGACCAAAGAAGTCTCATGGACGGACAAACTTCTTGTTTTAAAATTCCTTCTCTTACTTCAGAGTAATCTTTAGCAGATAATTTATCGCCGAGATTTTTTTTCATGTAAGCCATGAAGCGGTCGATCGTTTCTATCCACGTCTCTCTCCTACCCAAACTATCCTGCCACTTCGAATAAGTTCTGTAAAAAATAAATTCTTCGTAAGAGCTCGCAAAATACTCACTCGCCTCGTCGAAAATTTTCTTATTCTCTGGCGCGACGACTCCCACTTCCCTCCTTAGTTCTGCTCTTTTTGACCTGTAAAGTATGTATGATTTGGCGGTAGCGTGATATCCTAGGTCCATAAGCTCCGATTCTACCAAATCTTGCACTGTTTCTACCGTAGGAACAAAGTTCTTTTCATTATTTTTTGATTTTATACTTACAAGCTTGAGAAAAACTTTCTTCGCAACGTCTTTTGATTCTTTTTCTCCACCTTCATTAGTAGACGCAAAGGCTTTATTCACCGCATCGACTATTCTTTCCACATCAAAATCAATCACTTCCCCTTCCCTGTTTCTGATGCTTTTGATTTTGATTAATTCTTTCTTGTCTAATATTGCGTCATCTTTCATGACAACGATTATACTTCCAAAAAAAAATTTATGCGAGTGGAAAACGCAAAAAAATAGCAAAAAAATAATTTAAGAAACAATTTGAAAGGGCTGTAAATAGGGAGTCTTATAGAGGCAGATATAAAAAGCCCTAAGAAGGCAAAAATTCTATTTTATCTCCGACTTTTAAATTATTTTTTTGAGAAAATGATGAAATAACCTCTAAAACATACCTGGCCTCTTTGTCTGAGACAAAACTCTCCGGATACGACTCTGGAGAGGCATTTTCTTTTATATAAACGACGCGAGAGTCTTCTCCGATCCATATAATATCGATTGGGAAATTCATACCCTTCATCCAAAATTGATATTTACCGGGGCGATCAAAAACAAACAGCATTCCCTCGTCACTTTTCAAATCTTTTCTACCCGATAGTCCTTTAATTTGCGAATCGGAAGATAAAGCTAGGTCTGCTTTTATTGTAACTCCGGCTATTTTTAGATATTGAACTTTGGTTTGTAAAAAACTACCCTCATTAAAAGAAGTCATAGAAGCAGGATTCACTCCATTTTTTACCAAAAAGAACACTCCGACGACAAACAGAGCCGTCAAAAGCCAATAGAACATTTTTTTCTTGTCACTCATTTTATTTTTTAAAATCCTAAAGCCTGTTTTCTTTGTCTCCATTCCATCCGAAGAATTTTCCGATACTCTCAGCTGATTCGTGCTTGCGCACGAGCTTCGTCGCTCCATCTTTGACCGCTATTTTTGCCGGAAGAGAAAGAAGGCAGTGATGAGAAGAGAGAGAATCCTGATACGCTCCGGTATCGAGAAGCGCAATATATTGATCTTCGCCGTTTAATTTCGGAAGAAGAATATAATCTCCTCCAGCGGTATACTTATCATCCGAGTCGCAAGAGCTCCCGGCAAGCCAAACTCTCTTGAGCGGACTTGTCATATTGTTCACCGGTATAGTATGCCACTTCTGATGTATTGCCCAGGTATCTTTGAGGTCGTTCATAAAACTTCCGTCGATCACATACCAAGCTCTCGCATTCGCTTTGTCTATATATTTTTTAGAAATAACTTTATAGATAGTTACCTGTGCAGGATCCACTACATACCATCCCCATTCAACGGCTAAGTTTGGGTGTTTGATACCGGCCTTATCCGAAAGATTTTTTAAAAGTCTTATTATTTTGCTTGAAACCGATTTGGCAGTATAAAATTTCTTCTTCTCGTGAGAAATCCCGAAACCTCCTCCTATATCCATAGTATCGAGTGACGGATTTATTTTTTGCAATCCCTGATAAATATTAAAGGCGTGCTTGATACCTTCCAAAATACTCTTCTGCGTCTTTATCTGCGAACCTAAATGGTAATGCATTATTTTAAGGTTTTTCATCTTAGGTAAATTCAAAATATCCTTTTCTGACAACCCAAATCTGTCAAATTTCTTATCCCAGTGAGTATCCGCTTTTATCGACAAGTCGACTCGCACACCCACATCTCCTTTATATTTTAAAACTCTTTCTATCTCTTCCGGGCCCTCTATAATAGGAACGATGTTCATGCCCTTGGAACGCAATTCCTCGATCAGAGATAAATATTGATCTGTCTTCGGTCCATTACAAAGCACTCGTATCTTTTCATTAAATCTTTCCCCTTCCCACAATTTTTTTACTATCCAAAGTTCGTTGGCTGAAGTAACTTCCAGATTCGCTCCTTCCGAGATTAAGGGCAAGACAAATTCTTTGTTTTGATTTACTTTCATCGGATAGTGGTAAAAGAATTTACCCCTGTACCCATAAATTTTTATGTAAGCCTGAAAATAGCCAAAAAGATCTTTCAGCCTATCTTCCAATACGAATGGAAAAATAACTTGCAGAGGAGTCCCATATTTTCTAGCGAGGTCATGTAAGTTATATATGTGATGGCCTTCCGTCGCGACAAGTTCCCCGTCTTTACTCATGCCTAAAAACTGGGTATTGAATTCTTCCGCTCCGATCTTCCAAAATTTTTTCCAATTTTTTGTCTGTTTCTTATTTTTCTTCTTCGCCATCTAATTTAAAATTAGTCAAAAGATAGTATACCGCTACGCTCAGCCTATGTCAAAATAAATGTGGGGGTACGGCAAGCACCAGAAAAATACCAAACTACTCTCTTTATATTAAATATTTTTCCAGAAAACTGCGCTTGAACTCCGAAAAATTGCCGTCTAGTATAGACTGCCTTATATCGTCCACTAAGTGAGTTATGAAATACAGATTATGAATAGACGCTAGAGTTCCGGCCAACATTTCTTTTCCTCGAAAAAGATGAGCGATGTAGGCGCGAGAATAACGTGGAGCTTCCGGCACAGAACATACGTAACAACCACAACCTTCATCAAGCGGTCCAAAATCTTCTCTGAAAATTTTATTGGTAATAATTATTTTTCCGTTTTTTGTATACAAAGTTCCATTCCTGCCGAGTCGAGTCGGTAAAACACAATCAAACAGGTCTACCCCGTTCTCAACCCCCATAAATAAATCTTCCGGTTCTCCTATACCAAGCAGGTGTCTTGGCTTTTCTTCCGGCAATATTTCATTTACCCATTTTACTGCGGAAGACATATCTTCCTTGGCAAAAGAGCCTCCTATGCCGAAACCATCAAAATCCATTGAGGAAATGACTCGTGCGCTTTCTTGACGTAGCTCCTTTTCTCGCCCGCCCTGGACAATGCCGAATAAGGCTGCAGTAAAAGAAGTCCTATCGCCGGGTGTCTCGCAGGCCGACGGGCCGAGAGGCAGCGCTCCACTAGCAAGTGGAGACAGCGACCCGGCGAGAGGAGCTTCTTTTACTGCAGCTTCAGGCAGAATATTCTCGGACTCACCACGAGAATTTTCTGCTGAAAATTTTCTCTGTCCGTCGCCGTCGCTCCTCCCAAGGGTTCGCTCGAGAATATTTTGCCTTTCGCTGATCAGCCTCTTATGCTCATTTAAGCTCCTTTCCGCCCAGCGATGAGTGCGTTCTAGGGCTTCTTTCTGATATTTCAAATCTTCAGTCGGGCTGGTACATTCATCAAAAGCAAAAATTATATCCGCACCCAGATTGTGCTGTATTTGGATGGATTTCTCCGGAGTAATGTAGTGTATAGATCCGTCCAAGTGTGATTTGAAGGATACTCCGTCAGCCCCTATCTTAGCCAAACGCGGAGCATCGGAATCATCAAACCTTTCCGGAATAAGAAATGATGGGTCAGTAATTTTTGTTATCTTGGAAATATCTTTTCCGTATGCGGCACCGAGCGAAAAAACCTGGAACCCTCCGGAGTCCGTCATAGTGGGACCTTCCCAATTCATAAACTTTCCTATTCCGCCGGCTTTCTTTACTATTTCATCTCCGGGCTGAAGGTATAGATGATATGTATTTCCCAGTACCACTTGTACTCCTGCTTCCCTCACCTGTTCCGGGTTTAAAGATTTTACCGTCGCTTTCGTTCCCACAGCCACAAAAGCCGGCGTCTTTATGACTCCATGCGCCGTCTCTAGTACACCGGCTCTCCCTAAACCATTTTTTAATTTTTTTTCAATTCGAAATTGCATTTTTTTCTTAACACTTTTGGACGATCATGTGAAATTGTAGATATTTACTTCTCCACTTCCACAAATTTCAGTTCAAAAATATTTACCGGGCTTGCGAGAATCACCTTTTGAAAAGCATCGCGCGGGTCGGAGATTATCGTCTCCACTATGCCTATGGTATACGGTGTTATGCCGGGCAAAACCGCCTCGGTTCCCTTTTCTAAAGAAAAATCCCTGGGTAATATCATTTCGAAATTTCCTCCTCCCCTGCCAACAATCTGCATAAAGGTACCTTTGTCTCCTATCACCACTTCTGTCTTCTCTCCCGGACTTGAAAATAAGACTACCTTGGAGGAGAATGCAGAAACTTCTGATACTTTTCCAAGAGGTACATTGCCAAAAGCAAATACTATATTTCCCAAAGATATTCCATTATTCGAACCGGCATCTAAAATGAAAGTATCGTAGGCGGATTTATCCGGCTTGGACAATATTCCTGCTAAAATCATATTTTTCTTTTCCGTCTTTCTTCCTAAAACATCTTTTAATCTGGAATTTTCGGCTAGAATCGTATTGTAATTCGACATCTTGCTTTCCTCTTCACTAAGTCGTAATTTCAAATCTTGATTCTCGGCAAAAAGAGAACCTTTAGAGGAAAAATAAGTACCCAAATAAGACAACTCTCTATTCATATTATTTCCAAAAGTAAATACCGGGTGAAAAATTACCGAAGAAATGTAGGACAGCCCGCGAAAAATACCAGCTCTCCAGTAAATCAAAAAAAACAAAATCACAAGAAAAGAGCCGTATTTTATGATCTTCTTTTTTCTGATTTTCCTATCTAGGAGGTAACTCATCTTGATGCCCGATTAAAACTTCTTGATAAGAGGCAATATCATCCAGAATGATGCCGGTACCGCGAGCGACAGCGGTCAGGGGGTCATCAACGGTATAAACCGGTATTTTAAGCACACCCTGAAGAAGCTCCCCTAGCCCGCCAAGTAAAGCTCCGCCACCGGAGAGAGTAATACCTCTATGCATAATGTCCGAAAGAATTTCCGGCGGTGTGGTTTCCAATACATCTTTCACTCCATCTACAAGCTCTTTTATGGAAAGCGCGAAAGCTTCTCGTATATCCGAATCCGTTACCACTACTTCCCTAGGCAATCCGGTCAGAAGGTCTCGGCCACGCACTTCTGTTTCCATGTATTCTCCCGGCATGACAGAACCGATGACCATCTTTACCATTTCAGCCGTAGTCTCTCCTATCAAAATCTTGAACTCATCCCGCATATAGGTAATGATGTCATTATTAAATCTATCTCCGGCTATTTTTAAATTTTTCGATTTAACTATTCCTCCTAAAGATATTACCGCTATATCTGTCGTCCCTCCGCCTATATCGATAATCATAGAACCTACCGGATCTTTTATAGGGAGTCTTACTCCGATAGCTGCTGCCATCGGTTCTTCCACTAGAAACACTTCCCTGGCTCCAGCCGAACGAGCCGCATCATAGACGGCTCTACTTTCCACGTTTGTGGTCCCTGAAGGGACTCCTACCAATACCCTAGGTCTTCCTAGTTTCTTTGAAATCTTATCCGCCTTATTTATAAGATAAGAGAGCATTTCTTCCGTCACTTCAAAATCTGATATGACTCCGTCCACTAGTGGACGCACTGCTTTTATATGACCCGGTGTGCGTCCGAGCATTTCTTTGGCTTTTTCTCCGACAGCTAGCACTTGATTCGTTTTTATATTTACTGCCACCACGGAAGGTTCGTTGATCACTATCCCATGCCCTTTCAAATACACCAAAGTATTCGAAGTGCCTAAGTCGATACCTATATCATTTGAAATTAATTTGTAAAATTTTTCCAGCATAATAATTAGATTCTAGTTTCTAGTGGCTAGGTACTAGTAAATCAAGTAATTCTTCCAGGGAGACAACCCTGCCTTTTTCTTCGGCACGTTTTTTCAATTCAACCCCTTTTTCTTTTATACTCCTCTCCGAGATAACCACACGGTAAGGTATCCCCAGCAGATCCGCATCTGCAAATTTTTCTCCCGCAGAAAGATCTTTCCTGTCGTCAAATAACACTTCAAATTTATTTGATAGCTTTTTGTAAACTTCCTCTGCTTTTTTTAATACTTCCTCCCCCTCTCCTAAGGCAAGTAAGTGAACTTTAAATGGAGCGACGGATTCCGGCCAAATTATGCCTCTATCGTCCGCCAAGGTTTCTACAATGGTACCCATCAAACGCCCAAGGCCGATACCGTATGAGCCCATAAAGACGGGTTTCTTTTCTCCGTTTTTATCCGTGTAAAAGAGCCCTAAAGCATCAGGCTTGCCAGTGCCTAGGGTAAAGATATTACCGACTTCAATCGCCCTATGCTCCGCTAATTTATCTTTTTCTAAGCCTAAACTAGCCAATACCTCATCTCCCATCACCTCTTTGTTTACCGCTATGGCCTTATCTTCACTCACGTATATAGTGTCTTCACCGGCAGAAGTAATAGTTTGAAATTCGTGAGAGTATTTAGAAAAAGCTCCACCGGAGGCAAAAGTCAAATAGGTCACATGTCCGATACCGGCACGCTTGAAAACATTTTGGTAGGCAATTTTCATTTTTTCATAAAAATCATTGTGCTCCGTCTCGTCTCTAGAAAATGAATAAAGGGCTTTCCAATAAAATTCCCGACCTCGCAGGATACCTGATTTGCTTCTAACTTCGTTGCGGAGAATATCTTTAAAATCATAAAGATAGAGCGGTAAATCTTTATAGGAAGAAACATATTGTTTCAAGATACTGGCAAAATCTTCTTCATTGCTCCAAGACAGTCCGACTTCCCCGCCATTTTTTAGTTTTGTTTTAAACCAAATATCCACTTCGTTGTCATCCCACCTGTTTGTTTTTTCCCAAATTTCTTTACTTTGCAATACCGAGGTTTTCATCTCTACGCCTCCTACGGCATTCATCTCTTCTCGAATTATGCTTTCTATCTTTTTCAAGACTCGCAAGCCTAGAGGCAGATATGAATACACTCCTGCCATTTCCTTATATATAAAACCGCCTCTTATCAAGAGTTCCGCATTTTTAGACGTTTCATCTGCGGGGATTTCCTTTTTAGTTTTAGTGAAAAGATTGCTTTGCCTCATAGCATCCATATTAGCCGAAAAAAGCCTTTTTTGCAAAGTTATAACGCTCGGAAGCGCTCAAATAAATTATTTGCAAAATAGCCGTTCTTCTGCTAAAATGACCCTTATGCAAAAAGTAGAAAATAGAAGTGAAAATACCTCCGCAATCGTAGAAAAAATGTTCGAGGCAGGGGTGCATTATGGTTATGGAAAGTCGAGAAGGCACCCTTCCGTCTCTTCTTTTATATATACCACGAAAAATAACGGCGATATTATAGATCTTGAAAAAACAAGTTCTCAGCTCGAAAAAGCGACAAGCATTGTAAAAGGTATCGGGGCATCTGGTAAAACCATGCTTTTCGTAGGTACTAAGCCTGAAGCTCGAGAAATCATCAAGAACGCGGCCATGAGTCTCAACATGCCTTACGTGGATATACGTTGGATAGGAGGAACTCTGAGCAACTTCGGGGAAATAAAGAAAAGAATAAATGAACTTGAAAAATACAACAAAGACAAATCTGAAGGCGGGCTTGAAAAATATACAAAGAAAGAAAGGTCCGTTATGGCCAAAAAAATGGAAAAACTTTCTAAATATTATGGAGGACTTTCAGCACTTAAGAAAATTCCGGCAGTGTTGTTTATAATAGACCCTAAAGCCGAGCACATAGCTCTATTTGAAGCAAGAAAGACGGGTGTAAGCGTAGTGGCTTTGGCTAATTCCGATTCAAATATAAAAAACATAGATTATCCTATGGTTGGAAATGATTCCGGAATACCTTCGATAAAATTCTTCGTTTCTTCGATTGCTGACGCTTATAAGAAAGGCACTATGACTGTGCCTACTAAAGAAAAATAAAACATGCCAATAGAAATAACCACTAAGTTGATAAAAGAACTTAGGGATGCCACTGGTATCTCTGTGATGCAATGCAAAAATGCCTTAGAGGAAGCTGAGGGAAACATGGATAAAGCTCTGGCCATCCTTAAAAAAATAAGCTCCGATATAGCTCTAAAAAAAGCGGGTAGAGACGCAAAAGATGGTAGAGTCCTTATAAAGGAAGGAGACGGGAAAGCAGTACTGGTGGCCCTACATTGCGAAACGGACTTTGTTTCCAAAAACGACGACTTTGTAAACTTATTGAGCAGTTTGACTGATCTTGCTTTTAAAGAAGGTATTGAAAAAATGAAAGAAAAATCGAAAGAATTGATAGATCCTATCATACAAAAAACCGGAGAAAAAATAGAACTCGGGGAAACTTTTGAAATAAAAGGTGAAATTCTGGGGAATTATATACACAACAATAAGATAGCCGTGGTAGTTTCTCTCTCCGGGGGCACCAAAGACTTAGCGAGAGATATTGCCATGCACATAACAGCCATGAAGCCGGAATACATCAGCGAAAAAGATATAAGCGAAGAAGCCAAGAAGACCATGAATGAAATTTTTGAAAAAGAAATAGCGGAAGTGGATAAGCCGAAAGAAATAAAAGAAAAAATGCTTTTGGGAAAAATCTCCACTTACTTTAAGGAAAAAACTTTGTTGAGCCAAGTTTTTATAAAAGACCAGAGCGAGACAATCGAAAGCCTTCTTTCCAAGAACAAGGCTGAAATAAAAGAAGTAAAAAGTTATTTCATATAAATTAATTATGTATCTGCCTTTAATTTTATTTTTTCTGTCGCTTGCCGGCATCATAGTAATGGTGGGACGCAAGCTGGTTTTGGTCAGGAACGGCCACGTTGTGAAAATTCTTCACTCGCACCCTTTGGTACCAGATCTTGAACGCATGAGAATTTTTACGGTAAAGGCAGTGAAAAAATCCGGTTACGTAATGATATTCGTCGTTATAAAATCTTACCTTTTATCTTTAAAATTCATTAAAGATAAATGGAAGGAAATCTTAAGTAAAATAACGGAAGTGTTGGCAAAGAAAAATAACGAAACTGGCAACACAAGCAACGGCAATAAAGAAGCTTCAAGGTACCTCCGGGTCATATCGGAATACAGGGAAAAAATCAGAAAAATGAAGCATAAAATAAAAGAAGAAGAAGGCATAGAATAACTGTGTTAAAATACAAAATAAGCCGCCTTAGCTCAGTCGGTAGAGCAACGCTTTTGTAAAGCGAAGGTCCTCAGTTCGAATCTGAGAGGCGGCTCAGAGAAACCCCCGATTGCACTGCCCGTGCATCTCGACTACTATACGGACGTATGTCTATGGAACGCATGGGAAAGCTGTCGCACGAGATGGGCGTTTCGCGCGCCCGCGCTTCCGAACTCCGCTGGCGCGAAGGTATAGCGCAAAAGGATCCCGTCGAGAGGTAC
>DAHVYC010000069.1 GCA_027327845.1 Candidatus Nomurabacteria bacterium | reverse complement strand
TTAAACAAGGTTGGAAATGATATGTCTTACGAAGATAAAGTAAATAAGGCGGAGAACATATTGTCAAAAGACGGATGGAAAAAGGGAGATAATGGATTCTTGCAAAAAACCGTCACAGAGAAAAAAAAGAAAAAAACAATAAATCTGGAATTCTCCATATCGACAGGCAATGTGCCGGAACTTGCAGAATCGGCATCGATCATCAAAGATGAACTTACCGCTATCGGAATGAATGTTACCGTAAAAACATTCGATATAGGAAATCTAAATCAGGGAGTTATACGTCCGCGTAAATATGATTCACTACTTTTCGGTGAAATAATCAACCGAGAAACGGATCTATTCGCTTTCTGGCACTCTTCTCAAAGAAAAGACCCTGGCCTTAATGTATCCATGTATACGAATTCAAAAGTGGATAAAATACTGGAAGACGCATCGGTGACAATAGACGAAAAAACAAGAAATGCAAAATACATACAATTTGAAGATGAAGTAAGGAAAGATATGCCGGCTATATTTCTCTACAGCCCGGATTTCGTTTATGTCGTGTCGAAAGACATAAAAGGATTCTCGCTAGATAAGATAATATCGCCTTCGGACAGATTCCTCGATTCATACGACTGGTACGTGAAAACGGACAGCGTATGGAAAATATTCTCCAAGCAATAAAATTAAAAATAAAAAAATAAAAAAATAAATGACTAAAAAAAATAGATTGTCTTTCAGCTCTGTCAGTCTGGATCCGTCGTCTGTAGAAGACTCAAAAAAACAGGTACGGCATATAAGAGACAGCAGATCTCTCGAAAGGAAAAAAACAAATAAAAGCTCTACTTATCAATACACAAAAAAAAGCTACGGGCACGGAAGAACCAGCGGAAAATCATATTCCGGAAAAACCTTTCAAAAAGACACAATAGATAAAAAAATTCTTCCTCCCGAAGAAGGGGTGGTAAGAATCATTCCTTTGGGAGGAGTGGAAGAGATAGGAAAGAATATGACCGCCATAGAAATAGGCGATGACATCATAATCATAGATGCCGGCATGCATTTCTCTAATGAAGAAACCCCGGGAGTAGATTATGTAATTCCAAATACCACTTATCTTGAAGAACGAAAGGACAAAATACGAGCTCTCATAGTCACTCACGGGCACTTGGACCACATAGGAGGCGTACCATTGGTACTCTCAAGGATAGGCAACCCGCCTGTTTATTCCAGAAAACTTTCTATACTTCTCATGCGTAAAAGGCAAGCCGAATTCCCCCACCTGCCAGCCATGAAAGAGAACATCGTAGAAAAAGACGATATCATAACCTGCGGAAAAATAAGAATAAAATTTTTCGGAGTGACACATACGGTGCCGGATTCCATGGGCGTAATAATCGAAACAAAGAACGGCTGGATAGTAAACCCAGGAGACTACAAACTGGATCAAGTAGATGGAGTGGTAGCTAAAGAGGAAGAAAAAGAATATTCAATATTCGACAAGGCTAAAGTACTTCTCCTTATGACAGATTCCACCAACATAGAAAATGAAGGCTATGCTCTTCCGGAAATCAAAGTGCATCAAGGTTTGGAAAATCTGGTAAAAAGAATAAATGGCCGAATCATAATAGCCGCCTTCGCTTCTCACATAACAAGACTGACTCACATTGTAAAAGTGGCTGAGGCCCTTGGAAAGAAAGTAGCTTTTGATGGACGTTCCATAAAAACAAACATAGATGTGGCCATAGAAGCTGGATACTTTAAGCCGAAAAAAGGCACCATTATACCTCTCGAAGAAGTAAATAACTATCCACCAAATAAAGTAATCATATTAATGACCGGAGCTCAAGGAGAAGAATTCGCCGCCCTAAACCGCGCCGCGAACAAATCTCACACTAAGTTCTCGCTGCACAAGGGAGATACCATAATACTTTCCGCTTCTATCGTGCCCGGCAATGAACTCCAAGTCCAAAAAATGAAAGATGGACTCTCCAGACAAGGGGTAAAGATAATAAGTTACCGTACTCCTGGAGAAGATTTCGTGCATGCTACCGGCCATGGAAATAAAGAAGATATAAAATGGCTTCACAGGAAAACTCATCCTAAATTCTTCATTCCTATTCATGGACACCATTATCATCTGGAACTCCATAAAGAGTTAGCCATGGAGCTCGGTATGCCGGAAGAAAACGTGGTTGTACCGGATAATGGATCAATTATTGAGATTTCCGCAGATGGAAATAAAATGATCATGCGTAAGGAAAAAGCACCTTCCGGACTTATGATGGTGGACGGCATATCTATAGGCGATGCCCAGGATGTAGTAATACGAGACAGGGTGATGCTCGCAAAAGACGGGATGTTTGTAATCATAGCGGTAATAGAC
>DAHVYC010000068.1:1713-2497 GCA_027327845.1 Candidatus Nomurabacteria bacterium | reverse complement strand
ATAAAAGCAACATATTCTTCCAGATCATGATTACCATCTTTTAATAATTCTGGAATGTCTCGTTTCATAAGACCTTCCCCGTGGTCATGTATTCTAAATGATCTCATTAAGAGTACTTGATCCAGTGGTGCAATCATCACTTTAGGAAAGTAAGGCATCATTTGTATAAGAGCGGCATCAGCGAATATACAGAATGAGTGAATATGTTCAAGAGTAGATTGTTTTCTCATCTTTGAACCATATTTTTTATCATTGAGGTAAGTGCCCCATCTCTTGACTTCATAAAGCGGGACTTGTGAGCTTACCCATAATGGATAAAACTCAGAAATTATACCGAACATGATATACCTCCATTGAGTTTTTTATAGTTAGTTGGCTTTCATATTAAAAAGACAAAGAAAAAGATTTGTGCAAATAATAACACTTTCAAATAAAAAGTAAAGTGGCGCTATATGTACTACACTTTATTATAGACAACTTTTGTTGTTAGCTTTTTAATGGAGAAAAATTCTTCGCTTAAAAGCCATTTATTGATGAGAGGGCTCAAAGTTAGAGCAAAACCTATATTCCCCGCTAAATGTAGCGCGGTAAAAGGAATCTGAAGTATAAAAGCGTTCCACATACTCTGCCCGAAAAGCGGAGCAAATAAAACGCCGGTTATCGCGTCATAGACGATAGTCGCAAAGAAAGCAAAAAGAGCAAAATCTGAAATAGAACTTTCCCTTTTTTTGAAATAAAAATACGAAGCTGTGCCTAAGAGTCCGTAAGTTATGCCAGTAATCCA
>DAHVYC010000068.1:0-1704 GCA_027327845.1 Candidatus Nomurabacteria bacterium | reverse complement strand
TGAAATAGAACTTTCCCTTTTTTTGAAATAAAAATACGAAGCTGTGCCTAAGAGTCCGTAAGTTATGCCAGTAATCCATGTCCAACTGCCGAAGTGAGTAACTGCGTCATAAACAAATATACTTAAAAATCCGAACAAGAAACCAAAGAGAGCGCCAAACTTGCGGGAAACAGGCATAAGAGAAGCCATTATCGGCTCTACATTAGGTGCTCTAAGAGGAATCAGCCTGAAAACAAGACACCCTAAAAAAATTGTGAAAGTTTTAAGCTTATTTTTCATACAGACGTCGGACATCAAAATCCAAGATGTCCGACGTCTTTTATTTTAGCATATCCAAAAATTCTTTCTCATCTATAATTTTTACTCCTAATTTTTGCGCATTTGTCAATCCAAGCACTAAATCAAAGCTTAGTGCTGGATTTCGCTTGTTTTGTTATTTATTTAAAAGCTCAAAAAATTCATCCTCCGTTAGAATCTTCACGTTCAACCTTTTTGCCTCGCTCAATTTTGAACCCGGATCGGATCCAGCCACCACATAAGAAACGTTCTTGGAAACGGAACTTGAAATCTTCCCTCCTAAGGATATTATTTTTTCTTTCGCCATTTCGCGCGACATGGCGGATAGAGTGCCGGTCAGAACAAAAATAAGGCCACTAAATTTACCTCCTCCTTTTTGTTTTTCGTCTTTTACCATCACAACTCCGTTTTTCTCGAGTTTTTTTATAAAATTCAGATTATTTTTATCACGGAAAAAGTCATATACGCTCTTCGACACAGCTTCTCCTATGTTCTCTATATTCTCAAGATCTTCCTTGCTAGCCTTCATCAAGTTCTCTAAGGTTCCAAAATTAGAAGATAAATCCCTGCCAGTCTCCTCTCCGACATGCAATATCCCCAGAGCCCACAAAAATTTGGAAAAGAGAATTTTTTTCTTATTTTTTATTTCTTCTATTATATTTTCCGCACTTTTTTCTCCGAACCTAGGAAGTGTGGCAATATCTTCTTTCTCTAAAGAAAAAATGTCCGCTGCATCCGTTATAAGTCCTTCGTCTTTGAATCTTCGAAGGATCTTGGGGCCGAGCTCATAAATCTCAAAAACAGAAACAAAGTGTTCTAGATATCTTTCGTTCTTCGCCGGGCATTTCGGATTTGTGCAATAATACGCAACGCTCAAAGCCGAGCCCGTATGCTTTTGTGAATGGTCTGGCCGAGCTTCCGCTCCCGAAGGGGCAAACTTTTGGCGAGGAGAACCGAGGACCTGAACAAAAGCATCGGGCGAGGCTGCCTGTTTTTTCATAATTTCTCCTCCGCACACCGGACATTTTCCCGGCATTTTAAATTTCTTTTCTTTGCCGGTACGCATCCGAGCCAGTACTTCCACTAATTTCGGTATCACGTCCCCTGCTTTCTCTATCACCACCGTATCCCCTATTCTAAGGCCCAATCTTTCTATCTGATCCGCATTATGCAAGGTCGCCTTGGACACGACGGACCCGGCTACAGATGTCGGCTCAAAGATGGCAAGCGGAGTAAGCACTCCGGTACGCCCGACATTTATCTTTATATCCCTCACTATAGTAGTCGCCTTCTCTGCCGGATACTTGAAGGCGATTATTCCCCTGGGGTCTTTGCCTACCGTGCCTAGGGTATCAAAAATCTCGGTATCATCCACATTTATAACCACTCCATCTATTCCGAAGGGCA
>DAHVYC010000067.1 GCA_027327845.1 Candidatus Nomurabacteria bacterium | reverse complement strand
GGATATTGCGCTTTGCTCTTGCTGAAGGTCTGCGAGCCAAGAGGGATTATTTTTAATGCCCTCTCAAGCAAATTTTCTGAATTGGAATAGCGGCCTGGCATAAAATTACTTTTTCAATATATTTAAAAAGCATTACGGGATTTCGCCGGGAAAGTATAGAAGCTCAAAAAGCAGATTATCGGAATAAGCTCCTTGAGGTGCAGATACTTTTGCGTCCATTTTCAGGTACTGTTCTACTGTTAGCCTCTGAAGTTTCACCGTAAAATCTACCAAATTACAAACAAAGCTGAATAGGGTATTTAAAGGCATGTAAAAAAAGGAAGTCAAAGAAAAAATAATAAATTGACTTCTTTTTTGTTTTTGTTTAAAATATGGTGTTATGTAAACTAGTCTAATGGCCAAAGGAGGATAAAAGCAATGGAAATCAGCGAATTGAGGAAGAGATTTAATGATTTAATAGAATTACGTCAGAAGTATGAAAAAATTATTGTAAACCGAGATGTTTTGTTGGAGGGAATATATAGGCAATTCTATAAAACTTGCGGAAGAAAAGAATGTCATTGTAATACTGGTGGCGAAAAGCATGGGCCTTATCAAAAAATTGAGGTTATCCGGGACGGGAAGCAGAAGGTATACATTATACCCAAAAACAAGGTTTCGGAAGTAATTCCACTGGATAATAACCGCAAAAGGTTCATTGAAGCTGAAAAGAAGATAAAAGAGATAAACGATGAGATTTGTGAAATTATTAAGGAAATTAAAAAGCAAAAGGAAAAGAGGGTTGATAAAAGATGGCTAAAGTGAAGAAACTAAGGAAAAAAAGAGCAAAGGAAACCAAGGCAATGAAGCGTGGACAGAGGCGTTTAAGAGGTGAAAAAACCGTATACAGGAAGACTAATCTCATTTATACGAGGAACCAGCAGGAAGTCATCAAGCGGCTTTTGAATGGGGATTATGAGATGGTAACAGGCAAGGGGTGGGGATTTTTCGATGAATGCTTTACCTTCCTATGGCATATAGGTTTTTTAAGCCTGCTCAATATAGAAGGGGTAGGCTTTAAAAGAAAGATGATCACTTTGACAAAGCTGCTGATGACGTACAGCACCAAAATATTGTTGGGCATATCGAGTATGAATGCAGTACCGGAAAAGCTGTTTGGAGATATAGGGCTATTGAAGCTGTTAGGATTTACAGTACGGCAGATTAAAGAGGGATTTTCTGAACGAGGCAAGTATGAAGAAGGTCCGATGCATAAGAACACGCTTGCTGATGCTGCCGCCAAGGTTACTCTTAATGAGTGCCAGGATATATTGAACGGGACAGCGCAAATCCTTGTAAAGAAAGGGATGCTTCCGGAGGAAGGAAAATATGTGCTGGATGCTACGGACCTTTTAACCACTGAGAAATTCAAGGGCTGCGGCAGGAAGACGGTTATGCATAAAAAGAAAGATAAAGAAGGCAATATAGTCGAGATACCTGAGACCACTTACGGATTTAAGCTTTTTGCAGTATATGAGGTAAACACGAGGATAATAGTTGCAGCCAAGATTGTTAAGATACAGGAATCAGAGAGTAATTATACCATTGAGATGTTAAAACTTGCCCAAAAGAACCTTGAAGTAGGGAATAAAAAGATAAAGACATTTTTGATAGACAGGGGATTTATTGACGGGCAAACCCTATGGCAAATAAAAAATGTCTATGGAGTAGATTTTGTGATACCTTCAAAGACAGATATGGATATAACTGAGAATGTAAGGTCGTTTAGGTATACAAAAGATAAAGACGTTGTAAGAGAAAGCCGTGATGTAGAAAAAGAGGGAACGACAAGCCTCTTAGGAGTAAACGGATTCAAAAGCTATAGGCAATACAGTAAGGATTTGATAAATGAAGCGGATAAAAATAAAAATGGAGATCCAATTAACGCAATAATGGTTTACGAGTATAAAAGTGAGGAATATAAGCCCGGTAAAGAAAAAGTGTTTTTAACAAGCTTATCAGCGGAAAAACCTCTTGAAGTGCTGGATGAGTATGACTTGAGGAGCCTGATTGAAAACTGCTGTTTAAGGGAATTGAAACAGGGCTGGAATCTTGAAAGTTATCCTAAGAAAACAAGACAGGGAGTGGAGACGCATGTCATGCTGACCCTGTGCATGTTCAGCCTTTGCAATGCCTATAGGACAAAAGAAGGGCAAAAGCTCACAGATGCAGGTATTAGAAGGTTCAGGAGAACAATGGACAGGGATGATATACACAAGGTAGTTATATATACAGACGAGTATTACGGGATATTTGATGTGGAGGAACTGATGATAATATTCGGGAAGAAACCGAAATATCTATTCAGGACCGATGAGGCTCTTGTGAAAAAATTATATGGGATCGATGATTCCTGAAATCATATGTATTGTGGTTGCGTCTACTGTGACTGAAGGAATTTATTTCTGTAGGTGGGTATAGTGGATCGCCCGATTGAAATTTGAATATTTGTAATCATTAAGGTTTTTTAAAATTCTTGTA
>DAHVYC010000066.1 GCA_027327845.1 Candidatus Nomurabacteria bacterium | reverse complement strand
TAGGGTTCTGTTTTTATTCCGTCTTTTTCTTTGACGATAACTTCCGGCTCTGAAACTTGCATTTCGAAACCTTCCCTTCTCATATTCTCAAGCAGTATAGCTAAATGTAATTCTCCTCTTCCGTAAATTTTAAAAAAACTCGGGCCTAATTTACTCCCTTGATCCGGTGAAAAATCAACCTTGAGTCCCACATTTATTTCAAGCTCTTTCTCCAATCTTTCTTTTAATTGTCTTGAAGTCACAAACTTTCCCTCTTTTCCCGCAAATGGAGAATCATTTACTAAGAAATTAAGAGAAAGCGTCGGTTCGTCTATGGCTATGTGAGGCATGGGCGAGACACTTTCATCTTCGCAGATAGTTTCTCCTATATATATATCCGGTATACCGGCCAAAAGCACTATATCGCCAGAGGTAGCTTCATTTGTTTCTTTCCTGTTTATTCCTTCAAAATTAAAAAGTTTTGATATTTTTCCTTTTCTGGAACCTTCCTCTCCTTTTACAAAAACCTGACTGCCCGATAACATTTTACCGGAATATATCCTAGCCACAGCCATTCTTCCCAAAAAATTATCATATCCGAGATTAAATACTTGCGCCGACATTTTTCCATTCTCATTTAAAGAGGCAGGCGGAACATTTTCCAAAATAACATCAAGTAAAGGAGACAAATCCTGACTTTCATCTTTTAAATTTTTAAAAGCTTTTCCCTCTCTGCCTATGGCATAGACTGTCTTAAAATCAGCCTGTGTGTCGGAAGCGCCCAGTTCAAAAAACAATTCTAAAACTTCTTCGTGTACTCTCCCGGGATCTGAAGCCGGTTTGTCTATTTTGTTTATAACCACTATCGGTTTTAATCCGAGTTCTAATGATTTTTTCAAGACAAACCTTGTCTGTGGCATTGGACCTTCTACCGCATCCACCAAAAGAAGCACTGAGTCAACTGCCCGAAGAACACGTTCGACTTCCGAACCGAAATCCGCGTGCCCAGGCGTATCCACTATGTTTATTTTCGTCCCTTTATACATAATGGAGGTATTTTTAGAATATATGGTAATACCGCGCTCTTTTTCTAAGGCGTTCGAATCCATGGATAAGTCTTCATCTTTGAAACCTCCATTTTGTTTCATCAAGGCATCCGTCAAAGTAGTCTTGCCGTGATCAACATGTGCAATGATAGCTATATTTCTAATCTCCATCCAATTTTGTTTTTAGATAATAAAAAAGCCCGAGGGCTTTCCTAAAAAATAACACAATTTCTTAGGAAATACAAGGTTTATTTTTTGATTTTCTTCCAGACCAAGTAAGAAAGAGTAATAAAAACGAAAAATACCGCAGTACTTACATAAGCCTCCGGGTAATTATGCGGGTGATTTACAACTTCGCTTATGTCTTTCACTAAATATCCGGGTCGTAAAAAAACATCCCAACTGTTCCAGCGCAAAAAACGTCCTATGTAAATTCCAAAACTGGATATCAATATAATTACAAAAAGAAGAGAATTGGTTATCTTCTTGCCATATTTATCAAAAAAGATTTCTTCTACATGGAACAAGGAATATACCCCTAAATACATACCCACCCAGGCGGAAATGAAAAGAATCAAAAAATCAAAAATAAAAGGTACTGATGGATTGGCTCCCAGGTGTATAAGATCAGTCACCAGGTAAGGGGCATTCGGAAAAAGCGCCAGCCATACTAAAAGTCCAAAAATAAAAATCGGAGTACCGAATTTCCCTTGATTTTTATACCAAAGCAAATTTGAGCTTATAAGAAACGGCAAGAAAGCGAGAAAAATATTCCAGATAATGTAAAGGAAATAACTCGTGTCAGACCATACTGTGTAAAAAAGAACTAGAAAAACAGAAAATGCAGTAAGAACAATTATTCTCTTTGGGGGCATTTCTATATGCAAAATAGCCATGTTTATATTATATCAAATACAGTGAAATAAAAGATGCAAAAAATACGGCTAAGTTTATATTTACTGGTGCGCCGGGTAGGATTCGAACCTACGTAGCCCGAAGGGCGACTGATTTACAGTCAGTTGCAATTGACCACTCTGCCACCGACGCATGTTATATAAAATAACATAAAACGACTTTTTTTGCATTATTTTCTTGACTTACATTGTTAAAATGTTATTTTAATAAAAATTAATAAAATCGTTATTTTAAAAGGAGGCTAGTATGCCTATAAAGAAATATAAAATATTGGAAGTAAGCTTAGATCAAATGATAAAGATGTGCACATCAATAGAGGAAGATGAGCTTACGTTCAAGTTAGATAAAAATATTAGTAAAAAAATATTTTTATCTTCGATAAGGAAAATAAACCACCTACGAGGTGATAAAAAAATTTTCCTTTATAGATACGGTCTAGGAGGATCGCAACATATAGGCGCCCTTCTTGAATAAAAATTCTAACCAAAAACACCCCCTTCAGATCAACTGAAAGGGGTGTTTTTCGTTAACAATTACTGAGCTGGAGTTGCAGGGGTTTCTGGGGTAGCTGGAGTTTCCGGCTTTGGGCAAGTACATTCCTCATTGCCGCAAACAGGGCAC
>DAHVYC010000065.1 GCA_027327845.1 Candidatus Nomurabacteria bacterium | reverse complement strand
TCCCTTTATTTTATTAAGAGTAGAACTTACAGCACCCCTCTTATTGATAGAAGGTACCTGCCAGTACTCCGTCTTCTCGCCGTTCATTCTCTCGAGGATCTCTTCTATCCTTGTCTTACTCTTACCGGGTGTCTTTTGTAAAAGATAAATTTCATCCTGAATGTTTTCACCGAGGGTAAGTTTTCTCTTGCCCTTTAATCCGAGCTGGTACCTGACATCCGAAATGAACTTTTCCTTCTGCTCGCTGGAAAGATCATCCAGTGCAGGGTTGCTCGGAAGCTCATCTAAATCTAATTTAAACAGATACTGTGCACCACGGTCTGTTTCGGAATAAACCCTCAAAGTTTCAGACAGCGTATTCAGAAATTCACTCTTACCCGCACCTGGCGGAGATATAATCACCGTCAGTTTATTCCTCATGTCATTGTTTCTCGCGGATCTCTTCAAAAAAGACACAAACTCATCGGCGAAATCACCGGAATCATATCTTGTCTTTATGTTTCTTTGGTCATTTTCCTGTTTAACCAGAAATTGCCACTTACCGTCTTTTTTGCCGTATGCTTCTATTGCCGCCAATGCTCTCTGATGTGCATTGTAGAATACTTCAGGTTTGTTCCTGCTGAATTCAAGGAATTCATCTAAACTCATTTTTTGCTTAACTGCAGTTTTTCCTACCATAATTAAACCCCCAATATATATAAGAATAACACTCCTTTATATACATTTTTCCCCAAAAATTCCAACTTTCCACTCAAATTATTGATAAAATTTATAAATTTTGTACTGTATTTTGCCGCAAACTTCACATATTCTCTGCCTTTCATACCCGATAAATCACCTTCTTTTTTTGATAAATTTCAATAGTAACCATTTGGAAATCAAACAAAAATTTTATTTTAATGTGCGCCCAAACCAAAATCCGAAAGCTCAGAAATTAATTTGGGCAAATCACTTTGTATTGATTGTATATGAAGAAAAACTGCAGTGCCACAAGCTGATCTGCACAGCGCTAAACGCATCGGCAAAGGCACCGCTTTTCATTTTATTGTATAAAATTTTCAAATATTTAAATATATCATTTCCGTTCTTTTGGAAAGAAAAACTCTTATATCAATTCCGACAGCTCTTTCTCAAGATTTTTTACTTCAAACTTCATTTCTCTTTTGGCTTCGAGATCCCTCACTGTAATCTTCCCGTCCTGCAGATCCCGTTTTCCGACTATGACGGCATATTTTATCTTTTTTGAATTGCAGTAATCAAGCCCCTTCGAAAGAGAGCTTTTATCCAAAAGAAAATCCGTTACGATGCCAGCTCTTCTTAGCTGACCTGTGATCTCTCTTGCTTTTTCGAAATCGTCGACGTTTATTACACAGAAACTCTTATAAAATTCGGTTTTATAATCCGATAAAAGCGCTTCTGTTACAACATCAAAACCTATCGACCCGCCGACTATGGGCAGGCTTGAATCGAAATTTTTACTCAGTTTGTCGTATCTTCCGCCGCCGGCCAGAACCACTCCTTTCATCTCTCCCTCCGTAAATTCAAATTCGAATATTGTACCATCGTAGTAATCCTGGCCCCTGACGAGTGACCTGTCAAAATAAACGCCCTCTACGCCATAGCTCTTCTTTAAATCATCAATAAGCGTATTTAATTCGTCCGTACCGTTGAAAGTGCTTATGTCCTTTCCGTTTAAGTACTCCCGGATCTTCTCGGCCTTTTCCTTCCCGATTATACTGCTTATGCGGTTGACAACTTCGTCCAAGCCCACCTTGTGGATTTTATCGATTTCCCTTAAAACCTGCACGATGTCTTCTACGTTAACCTGAAGATTTTCCATCAGCGAAGTCAGTATCTTTCTGTTGCTTACATTGATTTTATAGCCTTTTATTCCGAGCGTTTTCAGGGCAAAGTCTATGCATGCTATAACCTCAGAATCATAGAATATGTTGGAAGAACCGAACACGTCTATATCCGCCTGTATAAATTCCCGCCATCTTCCTTTCTTTGTATCTTCATACCTCCAGACGTTCCCTATGCTGTATGCCTTCAGCGGGAAAACAAGCGATTTATTTCCGGAGATTACCCTTAACTTCGAAATAGTATGTTCGGGCCGCAGGGCCAATTTTTCTCCTTTTTTATCCTCAAAGGAATAAAGCTGCGATTCTATCTCCGGGCCCGCTTTATTTGTAAAAAGTGACAGATATTCAAAAGAAGGGGTTTCGATGGGTTCAAAACCAAACAATTCATAGCTCTTACGGATGTTTTCCAGCACCTGCTGCCGGAGAAAAGCCTCCCTTCCGATAAAATCCCTGACGCCTTTAACTCTTTCAGACATAATGATATCTAAGGATTTGCGGCATAAAAACTTTAATATAAAAACAAAAGAATAACCTGCATAAAAAATGCAGGTAAAATAAAAAATTAATCCTTTTTAGCTTCGTTATTTCCAGTCACTGTATTCTGTTTCCTTGACCTATAAAACAGATATGCCGATGCTGCAATGGCTGCTGCTCCCAATCCAAACATAACCAGGGCTTCATTCTGATAAGGTGCTGCCTCCTTGAG
>DAHVYC010000064.1 GCA_027327845.1 Candidatus Nomurabacteria bacterium | reverse complement strand
ATATGATGACATAATCGATGTTGCCAAAACAGGAGGATCGTTGTCATGGAAGGAAATGATATGGGATAATATGAAGTTTGATATCAAAGAGGATTATAAGCTTATAAATGGCATAAAAGATTTTGATGATTTAAAAAAGGAATTTAATGAATTTCGTCGCTAAATATTGCTCGGATTTACTATTGAAATATGCGCTTCATGAAGACTTCACTCTGTGGTAGGATGATATAAGTATGAAAATATTAGTAGTGGAAGACAATATAAAACTGGCCGAAAATCTACGACAAGGCCTTATGCAGGAAGGATATGCTGTCGATATCATAGAAGATGGTCTTGCAGCCTTAAAAAGGATAACCATAAATAGAGATGAATATGATCTGGTGATTTTAGACAGATTATTGCCCGGGATGGACGGGGTATCTGTATGCCGAAATTGGAGAGAAAACGACATAGTCATACCGGTACTTATGTTGACCGCGCTTGGCGCTACAGATGACAAAGTGTTTGGACTAAATGCGGGAGCGGATGACTACTTGGCTAAACCTTTCGCTTTCAAGGAGCTTCTCGCTAGGGTGAACGCGCTTTTGCGTCGTCCAAAACAATCTTCCCCGCTTGTGCTTACTTATGGTGATATTAGTATAAATACTACCGGCAAAGTAGTTACCTATAAAGATAAGCCGATTTCTCTAACCCTGAAAGAATTTATGGTTTTAGAATATTTGATGCGCAATATCGGAAAAGTGGTTACCAGAGACGATCTGTATTCCCATGCTTGGGATTTTGCGGATTCATCTTTTAGCAATACCGTAGACGTGCATATAAAAAACCTTAGAAAAAAAATTCATGATAATGGGAAAATTATACAAACAATCCGCGGAGTCGGCTACAAGATCGAAAACAAGCAGTAAGTTTGACGAGTTTTTTGTAGCACGCATACGCCTTACCTTGTACTATTCTGTGACGGCAATAGCTATTTTAGGTATTTCAAGTTTTATCGCATACAAGGCTATCCTTTCCAATCTTACCCAATCCATCCTTTCCAGAAATCTTAACCCGGATCTTTATAGGGCGATCATAGAGGATGCGAAAGATATTCTGCTGGATAGATTTCTTACTGTGGATATAATCATAATTTTATTCATTATAGTGCTCGGTTTTTTTCTGACCGAAAAAACTTTAAAACCGATAAAATCAAATATAGAAAGAGAAAAGAGATTCATAGCTGACGCTTCACACGAGCTTCGCACTCCTATAACCGTCATAATGTCGGGGCTTGAAGTTAATTTGAGTAATAAAAATCTCGATATTTCTTCCGCTAAAAAGACTATGGAAAATACCCTGGAAGAAATGAGGGAATTTTCAAAATTAAGCAATGATCTTTTAGATATTTCTAAATACAGCTCTTCTCAAGAAGGCAAGAAGGAATTATTGGATATAGGGGAATTGCTCGCCTCCATTGTGGAAAAGGATGAAAATTTGGCCAAGCTTAAGAATATAAAAATTGAGAAAAAAATCAGCCCTAAGGTAATGATAACAGGGGATAGGCTTGGGCTCTCTCGACTCTTCTTGAACATTTTAGATAATTCCATAAAATATTCCAAAGAAGGAGGAGTAATATATGTTTCTGATAGGATAGTTTCCCTCGGGCATCTCGGGGCGAATAAGGCAGATAAATATATTATCAAAATAAAAGACACGGGTGAGGGAATAGACAAAGAGATTTTGGACAAAATTTTCGATCCGTTTTTCAGAGGAGACGCATCTCACAATACCGCCGGCGCGGGTTTGGGGCTTACTTTAGCCAAGAAAATAGTGGAAAGCCATAAAGGTTCTATCGAGGTAAAGAGCGAGAAAGGTCAAGGGACCGAAGTATCCATAACTTTGCCCATCTCTTCATAATAATTTCATGCGCTTAGTCTTAGAATATAAATGTGCCCTAGCAGGTTACGTTTGTATTATAAGCTAATATTGAAAATATTATGAAATACAAAAAACACATAGTCTCTGGAGCTTTAGCGCTCTCACTTCTTGTCGGGGGTTCTCCGGTATTTGCCTCTTCTGCTTTAGATCTCGGTATAAAAAAGAACGAGGCCGTATACCAAAAGCATGTAAAAAATATAAAAGATTCGAAAGTATTAAAAAATAAACGCAAGAATACGGTGGGTGTCGTATCGTCCGTGAATAATGCAGGGTTTATCTTAGAAATAAAAGGGAAGAGCAACTCCATATCTTCTGTAGATGTGAAGACCGATTCATCTACTGTATATAGTAAAAATGGTGTGACAGCTACTCTCTCAGACGTGTTTCCCGGGGAGAAAGTTATAGTCTCCGGCACCTTTGACAAAAGTGCGAATGTTGTTATAGCTAAACAGGTAAAAATAGTGCATAATAAATAACGTTATGCGTGATAATTTAAAAGGTTTTCTGTATCTTGTGATTGTAACCATTTTCGTATTTGGTTTCTTTTTGCCTGCCCAAGCACAGGATTTAAAGAATACAGAATTACCTGCCGGATCGGTTTCTGTCGACAAATCTAATTTTAAACAAGTTCTTATTCCTCCAGGTTTGCGTAAGGAGGAAATAGCCGATATTTTGGCCTCCACTTTAGGATGGAGCAAATCCCAGAAAGAGAAATGGATAAATGTTTATA
>DAHVYC010000063.1 GCA_027327845.1 Candidatus Nomurabacteria bacterium | reverse complement strand
TGATTATTTTTCGCGCCATAAAATTTATTCCTTTCCGAGTTTACGCAACGCAGAACCATATTTTTTTATTACACGTTCAACTGTATTTTCTATATCCCTTTTTCTACGCTCGGGAACAAAAAGACCTAAAATAGCTTCATACTCTTCTCGTGGAATAATATAATTTCTCCCAATTTTTTCGGCATTTATTTGTCCACTTCTAATTTTTTTAAAAATAGCTACACGTGATATACCCAAAAGTTTGGCAACTTCTGGAGCAGAGTAATATTTTTTTTCTTCTTTCTCTAAAATATTCTTATTTTTAAGCATATTTATAGGTTAACATATGTTAACCTATAAATCAACCTATAAAAATAAAACCCTCTAGATATCAATCTCAGCTAATTTGGCGTTGGATTGGATGAAAGATTTTCTTGGTGGAACTTCGGAGCCCATCAATATTTCAAATACTTTATTGGCTTCCTCGGCATCTTCTATAGTAACTTTTTTGAGCACCCTGTGTGCTGGATCCATTGTTGTTTCCCAAAGTTCTTCCGGGTTCATTTCTCCAAGACCTTTATAGCGTTGAATGTGCATTTTATTTGATTTCTTCTCCGACCCTGTGTCGGAGTTCGACTCTGGTCGGACTTTCGCTTCTTCAGATTCTTCTTCGGAAGTTTCTTCTCCGACTTCCTGTATTTCGGTAACATCCGTATTTTTCCCGACTATTTTCATTTTCTCCTCATCAGAATATGCATAATTTATTTCTTTACCTTTTTTTATTTTATAAAGCGGAGGACGAGCTATATAAATATATCCATTTTCCACCACTTGTTTGAAATATCGGTAAAATAAAGTAAGAAGAAGTGTGCGTATATGAGCGCCGTCGACATCCGCATCAGTCGCTATGATTATTTTGTGATAACGCATTTTAGAGAGATCAAAAGTATCTCCTATAGAAGTACCCATGGCTATCACGAGCGCTCTTACTTCTTTAGAAGAAAGCATTTTGTCTATACGAGCACGTTCAACATTTAGAATTTTTCCCCTGAGTGGAAGTATCGCCTGAGTTCTCCTGTCTCTTCCCTGCTTCGCGGAACCGCCTGCCGAATCTCCTTCCACTAAAAACAATTCTGATTCTTCGGCGCTTTTGCTTTGGCAATCCGCCAATTTACCTGGAAGAGTCATCCCTTCCAATGCACCCTTTCGTAAAACAGAGTCTTTCGCTGCCTTAGCCGCTTTTCTTGCCTTTAAGGCCAAAATAGCCTTATTCACTATAGCCTTGGCATCATCTGGATTTTCTTCCAAGAAACTAGAAAATGCTTCTCCAAATACGGTATTTACCGCACTTTGCGCCTCTACTGAACCCAACTTTGCTTTAGTCTGTCCTTCAAATTGAATCTCCCTTAACTTGACCGATATAACGCAAGTAAGCCCTTCCAGCACATCGTCTCCGGTAAATCCGCCTTCCGAATCTTTCATCATTTCATTCTTCTTGCAATAAGTGTTAAGGGTGCGTGTAAGGGCAGTTTTAAATCCTGTGACATGTGTGCCCCCTTCAGAGGTGTAAATATTGTTCGCAAACGGTATTATTCTGTCTACTATGTCATCCACATATTGCAGAGCAATCTCGACTGAGACTCCCTCTGATTCTTTTTCGATATAGAAAATACTGTTGTGAATCGGCTTCTGGAATTTATTGTAATACTTTATAAGTGAGATAAGTCCACCTTCAAAATAAAAAGAGACGGAAGGCAATTCCAAGCTAAGTTCTTTAAAGTAAAAAATGTCCGAATCATCTATCTTGCCTTCATAATCCCTGGCATCTATAACAGTCACTTTTAATTTTTTTACCAAGTAAGCTTGTTGGCGCACATGGTTTACGATCGTATTGAAATCAAATTTCAAATCTTTAAAAATTTCCTGATCTGGTTCGAAGGTTATAATCGTGCCATTCAATTTAGATGATTTAATTTTTTTCACTGAGGACTTTTTCTTTCCTTGGGAATATTCCTGCATATATTTTCCCCCATCTCGGTGAACCTCAGCCTTACAGTAAATAGAAAGAGCATTTACTACTGATGCTCCCACTCCATGAAGTCCCCCTGAAACTTTATATCCTTCTCCGCCGAACTTTCCTCCGGCATGGAGCGTAGTCATCACCGTCTCTAAAGCGGACACTTTCGTCTTTTTGTGGATATCCACCGGTATTCCTCTTCCATTATCCGCTATGCGGATTTTATTCCCGGGAAGAAGCACTATCTCTATTTGGTTACAAAAACCACCCATGGCTTCGTCGCGAGAGTTGTCAAAAATCTCCCATACTAAATGATGTAACCCTTCTATGCCAGTGGTGCCTATATACATACCCGGGCGTCTCCTCACCGGATCCAAGCCTTCTAGGACCGATATATCGGAGGCATCATAATGATGCCCGTTGCCTTGAGTTTTTTTTGTTTCTTTTTCTTTAGCCATTATTAGACGAAAAATAAAAGCAAAATCAATTTTTTGCCTTATTAAGTATAGCAAAAAATAGGGTGAAAAACCAGCTTTTTATCTTACCTGCCAGCTTGAATTTTCCCTTATTTTATGGTCTATTTTTGCCATTATTTCATTTATTTCTGAATCAGTAAGAGTGCGTTCATAAGACTGAAAAACAAGTCTAAAAGCATAGGAAATTTTTCCGTCCTTTGAAAAC
>DAHVYC010000062.1 GCA_027327845.1 Candidatus Nomurabacteria bacterium | reverse complement strand
CTTCTTTCACTATTAGTTTGCCTTGTTCTGGTGAAAGAGTGGTGAAATGGGTGTTTTCATTTGATAAGTCTTTTATCTTTAGGATAATTAAAGCTATCCCAAGAGATAATAAAACTAAGACAACGATGGTTATTACAATTATCAGTAACATGTTATTTGCCCTCCAGGCATTATTATTAGTTAGTTTGTTTGTTTAAAGGGCCCGTATGGCAGGGGAGAGAAAAGCCCCTAAAACAAACAAACTAACATTGTTTTCAAAGAGCGAAATATTATTTATAGTATATCATAAATAAAGAAAAAGTCAACTTTTTGGGCTGACTTTTTCTTTATAATTTTCAATATGATTTAGGCGTGTTTTAGAGGTTCGGACAAATATTTTTCCTCGGCATGTACATATCTCCAAAGGAAAACAATAGCCGTGATTATAATAGCCAGTATTATCCATTGCAAAAGTCCGGTAGGGAGAAAACTGTTTGATCCTTCAAGCGCATTTGCCGTAAGATTGCCATAATTTTGATTTACATCGCTCGCAGTTCCGGCTGTCGTACAGGTAGTGCTTCCAGCTAAAGCTACTTTATTGTTTGATTTGTTTGCGGTAGATGCGGTAGTTGTCTTTGTGCTGGTAGTAGTGGTCTTTGAAGTATTGCTGGTAGTGTTCGTAGTCTGATTATTGTTGGATGTATTGGTGTAATTATTGGTAGTAGTGTTTCCTACGTAATTACCGGTGCAAGGTTGGCCATTTACTGTACTGAAACCAGTGGCTCTACCTTCACATCCGGGTATAACTACCGGATAGTTAGAGGCGTATGAATTGCTATTGTAATAATAGGAAGAAGGTACAGAAGGATAATAATTTACAGGATTAACTGTTACATTCCCACTGTACATAGTGCTGGATACACTGGCGTAAACAGGGGATGAAGCTAATAAAAGCCCGAAAATAAAGGCCAAAATACCTAAGATCGATATTATTTTGTTCATTCTTTTACTCATACTAGGTAGTATATCACTAATATAGTAAAAAGTCAAGTGCTATATAGTTTGCTTTCTCTCTGTGCTGGAGGAGGGACTCGGCGACTACATCGCCAGGTGATTTTCGGCCTCACTTTGTTCGGCACCGAAAATCCTTTCTCGTCCCTCACGAAAGCAAAGCAGTTTGCTTTCTCTCTGTGCTGGAGGAGGGACTCGAACCCTCAAGTCTTTCGACACTAGTTCCTAAAACTAGCGCGTATACCAATTCCGCCACTCCAGCGACTGTGCCCGAGGTGGGGATCGAACCCACATCCCTTGCGGGACACGATTTTAAGTCGTGCGCGTATACCAGTTCCGCCACTCGGGCAGTGAGGCCTGGGTGGGAATCGCACCCACGCATAAGAGTTTTGCAGACTCTTGCCTTACTACTTGGCGACCAGGCCATGATTCACTGCTTGAATAAATCTAACATTTTTTTAAAAACTTTCAAAATGAAGATACTTATGATATCTTAATAATGTAAATCCTCCCATAGCTCCCTGAAAGAAAGCATAGCTTTCAAACGGGGCAGGCAGCTGAAATAGCTTCGCTATGAGCAGAGAGATTTCCGCCCATAGCTCAGCTGGTAGAGCAGCTCCCTCTTAAGGAGACGGTCGGGGGTTCGATTCCCTCTGGGCGGACACTAATATTTTCTAAGTAATTCGTCTATTTTTTGCCTATTTTTCTCTCCATTATCTATCTCTACGTCAAGGAATGGTATCACTTTTATTTTAAGTAATTTTTTCAATTCATCTCGTAAGTCGCTTCTTTTTCGTTTAGCGAATTCCAAGGCTTCCTTCTCTTTATTATCCGGGAAAACGGTTATGAAGATAGTGGCTTGCTTGAGGTCAGAAGACACAGAAGCGGAAGTCACAGTTATAAGCGAAGTATTATTATTTTCTTTTTCCAAAAATTTTGCGCTTAACTCTTTTACTAGATTTGCTACTTTTTCTTTTCTTTCCATTTCTTGATATGTTTATTTCTGAGTAATATTGAACGATTCGATCACATCTCCTTCAGATATCTCAGTTTTTGATTCTATAAGCATCCCGAATTCCGCTCCTTCTTCCACCTCTTTTACCTTTGTTTTTCCTTTTTCGAGATTGATTATTTTTCCACGGCCTATTTCAAAATCTCTGCGCAGTATTTTTACGACCCTGTCGGATTTTATGATTCCACTTATATTTTTTCCTCCGACCACCTGGCGTTCTTTGGTTCGACTGAATATTTTCAGTATTTTTGCTTTTCCCAGTGGTTCTATGGTTTCCACCTTTGGTCTTCTTTGCTCCATTTCTTTTTCCAGCCATTCGGTCATTTTATAGATTATGTCGAAGAAAGATAAAGATATTCCTCTTTTATCCGCTAGCTCGATAGCGCTTCTGTCAGCTTTTACGTTGAATCCTATGACTAAGACGTTTTCATTTCCACTTATCGTTTTTATATCGGATTCTGTTATCGGGCCTACTCCTCTTTGTACTATTTTAAATTCCGCTTTTTCATCTTTTAGTTTTTTTATTTCTTTCTCTATGGCTTCTATCGAACCCGATATATCAGCCTTTAATATTATAGGAATTATTTTTTTGTCTGTAATGGATTCGTTTTCATTGATTTGTTGTTTAGCAGACTCTCTCTGCTTATCCATCTCTTCTTTAGAATATTGTTCGGCCTCTTTTTTATTTTTAAAAGATTTAAATGGGGCTCCTATTTTAGGCAGTTT
>DAHVYC010000061.1 GCA_027327845.1 Candidatus Nomurabacteria bacterium | reverse complement strand
TTTACGCTTTTGATTTTTTATCACTGTGCTAGAATGGCTTTAATGCCGAAAAGTAAAAGTGTATTACGAATACCACCCCAGAATATTCCATCAGAACAAGCCGTCCTGGGTTCTATAATGCTCCGTAAGGATGCAATGCATGAGGTGGAGGACCTGCTTATCCCGGATTCTTTTTATGCGGAAAAACATAAAATAATATTCCGCGCCATGCTCGATCTCTCCGCCAAAAACGAGCCGATAGATATGCTCTCTCTTTCTTCAAAACTCAAAGAGCAGAAAATGCTCGAAAAAGTGGGAGGCAATCAATATTTGGCGGAAATAGTAAACACCGTCCCTTCTTCTACCAATGTAAAACACTATGCCGATATTGTGCAAAAAAAATATGTATTAAGGAGTTTGATAGAAGCGGCAGATTTCGTGTCCGAACTGGGTTTCGAAGAAAGCGACGACCATATGGACGACATTCTGGATATGGCCGAGAAGAAAATATTTAGCGTCATTTCCTCTCCGAAGAATCAAAAATTCGTAAACCTGCGAGACGCCCTGCCTCTCGCTTGGGAACGTCTGGAAAAATTACATGAACATAAAGGCATGCTTCGCGGTTTGCCGACAGGCTTTCGAGATTTGGACAATATACTCTCCGGACTGCAAAAGTCGGATTTGATAATCCTGGCAGCCAGGCCATCCATGGGTAAAACTACTCTTGCTCTCGATATAGCCAGAATGACCTCAGTGGAACATGATAAATCCGTTCTGGTATTTTCTCTCGAAATGTCTTCCCAGCAATTAGTAGACAGAATGCTTTCCGCTCAATCCAGAGTGAACGCTTGGAATTTACGTACTGGCCGTCTTTCCTCGGATAGAGATTTTTCTTTGATCCGCGACTCTCTGGATAAACTCGCTAAGGCAAAAATATATATAGACGACCAACCGGGAAACTCCATAGTAAGAATGAAGGCTCTTTCCCGCCGAATAAAAGCGGAAAAAGGGCTGGATTTGATCATAGTGGACTATCTGCAGCTTATGACTACTTCGAAAAATTATGATTCCATGGTCAACCAAGTAACAGAAATATCCAGATCTCTGAAGGGCCTTGCAAAAGAACTTGATGTACCGGTACTTGCCCTCTCTCAGCTTTCCCGAGCAGTAGAATCCCGCGGAGGCAAGCCAAGACTCTCGGATTTAAGAGATTCCGGATCTATAGAACAGGATGCCGATGTGGTAATGTTTATTCATAGAGACGATAAAGGCAAAGACGAAGCGGAAAAAACAAACATAGCTGAAATCCTTATCGAGAAGCACCGCAATGGACCAACCGGCAAAATCGAATTATATTTTGATGAGAAAACCACTACGTTCCTGAATCTTGAAAAAAGTAATCTTAGTGAATTTGCAGCATCAAAATTAAGCGATGATTTAGGAGAATTTTAAAATAGTTCTTGAGACAAAGCCTTGGGAGGCGCGACGGCGCCGGATAGAGAAAATTTTCAGCAGAAAATTTTCGTGCTTTTCGAGAGAAGCTATTTTAAAATTCTAAGCAGAATATATGAATATTATAGAAAAATTAACAGAAATTTTTAAAGAATTTCCAGGCATAGGTGAAAGACAGGCCAAGCGCTTCGTATATTTTCTGATGTCCAAAAATGGAGAATATTCGGAAAGTTTAACTGCCCTTATAAAAGAATTGAAAAAAGATTCACTGCAATGTTCTGAATGCTTCAGATTTTTTATTTCCTCTGGTAAAAGAGAAAAGGTTTGCGAGATATGCGCCGATAAAAATTCCGACTCCTCTTCCTTATTGGTAGTAGAAAAAGATTCCGATTTGGAAAGTGTCCATAAGAGCAGAATCTATAACGGTAAATATTTCATCCTCGGAGGATTGGTGCCTATAGTTGAAAAAAATACAAAAAGAAAAATAAGGATAGAAGAGCTTTTAGAAAAAATAAAAAGAAATTCAAAGAATTTAAAGGAAATTATTTTAGCGTTTTCTTTAAACCTAGAAGGCAACCATACCGACCTATATGTGAGAAACCAGCTTAAAGAAATATCTAAGGAATTTAATATTAAAATATCGTCTTTAGGCCGAGGACTCTCTACCGGCACCGAGCTTGAATATTCCGACAATGACACCCTCAAAAACGCCCTCAAAAACAGACAATAAATCCCGCTAGTAGCGGGATTTATTTTATATCTATTACTTTGATTTTGAAAAATGGCTGGCGATGGCCGTTTCTTTTGAGATACCTGGACTTTTGTTTATATTTCACCACTAAGACTTTCCTACCCTTCCCTATCTCCGAAATCTCGGCTTCCACCTTTGCATCTTTGATATAGGGAGCGCCAATAGTCGTGTTCTTTCCGTCATCAACTAAAAGCACCTTATCAAAAGAAAGTTTCTCTCCGACTTTATGCCCGCCTTTTATTTTTTCTATGGAAATAACATCTCCCTTGGAGACCCTGTATTGTTTTCCGCCTGTTTGTATAACTGCAAATTTCATATATAGCCCATATTATATGAAATACGAGCAAAAAGCAACCCCGCCTCAAGAACTTGGTTTAGTGTTGTTTTTTTGCTATAATCTATATATGCAAACGAAAATTATAGAGAGGTATTTCTTCTTTTTTCTACTTTTTATCACTTTTGTTTTTTCTTTCTTTATTTTCCGTCCTTTCTTGATGGTTTTGGTATTGAGCATCTCTTTTTCTATAGTTTTGTATCCGGTCTACGAATGGTTCAATAAAAGAAAATTTCCAAGCTGGCTTTCTTCACTAATAACTGTTCTGGTAT
>DAHVYC010000060.1 GCA_027327845.1 Candidatus Nomurabacteria bacterium | reverse complement strand
GTTCTAATAAATTTATTTATGCTCAAGTGATAGACGATACTAAAGGCAAGACTTTAGCGCAAGCAAGCGATATAAAAATAAAAAAAGGCACAAAAACAGAGAGAGCTAAAGAAGTCGGTGCTATGATAGCGGAAGCATGTAAAAAATTAAAAATAACCAAAGTGATATTTGATCGTAACGGATTTAGATATACAGGACGAATAAAATTAGTAGCTGATGAGGCCAGATCCACTGGACTTAAATTTTAATAACATAATCATATGTCAGAAGAAGAAAATAAAAAAAGGAATAATAGGCGACCATCTTTTACAAGACCAAAACCGGAATTTGATCAGAAGATTCTCGACATAAGACGCGTCACCCGTGTCGTCGCAGGTGGACGCAGGTTTTCTTTCAGTGTGGCATTGGTGGCTGGAGACAGGCGTGGAGCTATAGGGCTCGGCTTGGGTAAGGCGGGAGATACCGCCCTTGCCATAAATAAAGCAGTAAGAGATGCAAAGAAAAATATGATCAGATTAAAATTGACTAAAACCCTTTCCATCCCGAACGAAGTATCTGCCAAGTTTTCAAGCTCATGCATAAAACTCATACCGAATAAAGGGCGAGGCTTGGTTGCTGGAACAGTAGTGCGTGATATAGCGAAATTGGCTGGAATAAAAGATATTACAGGCAAGGTTTTATCTGGAAGTAAAAATAAATTAAATAATGCGAAAGCAACCATGAAAGCGCTTTCTTTTGTATCGACCCCATATTCTAAAACACCTGTAGAAGTTTCCTTGAAAGATAAAGAGATTCCAGTGGTTGAGATAGAATCAAAAAAAGAATAATAATTTGAATTTTATGCAAATACACAATTTGAAACGACAACATAAAAATAAGAAAGATAGGATAGTCGGCAGAGGTGGAAAACATGCCAAGACATCTGGTCGCGGCGGAAAAGGGCAGACTGCGAGAGCTGGAAACAAGCGCCGACCAGAATTAAGGGATATAATAAAGAAATTGCCGAAAAATAGGGGATATAAGTTTAAATCCGTCAGCAAGCCTTTTGTTTTAAGTAAAGACAAAATTTCTTCCCCAGAAGGCAAACAAGAAAGTTTCTCTTCCATAAGGAAACGCCTCGGGCTTAAGGGTAGGAAAATTAAGATTAAATAGGCGTCGAACATCAAGAATCCCAGATGTCCGACGTCTAGAATTCTAAATCATAATGGATAATTTTTTAAATAAAATAAAGCTAATCTGGACTGATACTATTTTAAGAAAAAGAGTACTATTTGTAATTTTTGCGTTGGTAATTTTCAGATTTTTATCTGCCATACCGATACCAGGGATAGATACGGTAGAACTAAATCGTTTTTTATCCAATAACCAATTTTTCGGCATCCTAAATATATTCTCCGGCGGAGGTTTATCCAATCTCTCTATAATAATGCTTGGAGTAGGTCCTTATATAACGAGCTCCATTATAATGCAGCTTCTTACTATAATGATCCCTTCATTAAAGAGGATGTATCATGAAGAAGGAGAAGCCGGCAGGAAAAAATTTGCGCAATATTCAAGACTTCTTACCGTGCCTCTTGCGGCGATACAGGGTTTCAGCCTTTTGGCCATTCTTGAGAATCAGAAAATTTTAGTGAATTTGACTGCTTTGGACAAAGTGACCAACTTGGTCATAGTAATATGCGGGGCGATGCTTATGATGTGGATCGGAGAACTTATGTCCGAATTCGGAGTAGGGAATGGTGTTTCAATGATAATCTTCGCGGGTATTGTTTCCCGTCTTCCGGCTGAAATAAGCCAGCTTCTTTTCACTTTTGACGTGTCTCAAATACCACTTTATCTTTCATTCATAGTAGTTGCCGTTCTTATAATCGCTGGAGTCGTGGTAGTAACGGAAGCAGAACGCCCCATCCCGGTTACTTATGCCAAACAAGTCCGAGGTATGAAAATGTACGGAGGAGGTTCTACTTATATTCCGCTTCGAGTAAACCAGGCAGGAGTGATACCTATAATCTTTGCCCTCTCGCTCCTTCTTTTTCCTCAAATGATCGGAAACTTCTTGGCCAATTCGACCAATTCGGTTTTACTTTCAATTTCAAAAATCTTGGTGTCATTCTCGCAGACAAGCGTACTGTACGCGGTACTTTATTTTATTTTAGTCTTCCTTTTCACTTATTTTTATACGGCTGTTACATTCGATCCAGAGTCGCTTGCTACTAATCTACAGAAGAATGGAGCTTTTATTCCGGGTATTAGGCCTGGGGCATCCACTTCCCAATATATATCAAAGGTATTAAGCAGGATAACACTGCTAGGTGCTGTTTTCTTGGGCTTTATAGCGGTTTTACCGCTTATAATAAGGTCTTTGACTGGTATTACGGCCATTGCCCTGGGCGGTACGGCGCTTCTCATAGTTGTTTCCGTTGTCTTGGATTTGATAAAGAAAGTAGATGCTCAGATCTCAATGAGGGAATACTAAATTTCCAACCACTCTTTATATTTTGATATAATTATCTCAACAACTTGTTCAAGGTTGTTTTTGTTTGTATCTATTACTAAATCAAACTGGCTTTTATCAGTATTATCTATCTTATATAACCCCCAGTATCTTTTTTGTTCGCTTTCAAATCGCTCAGTCATCTTTTTTAAGATGTCTTCACTTGAACTTGCTTTTTCACTTTCCTCACGCAATTTATTTTCTTTTATACTGTTTAATATTCTTTCTTTTGCTATATCAGGAGGCAAGTCTAAATAAACCTTGAAGGATTCTGGCATCCAATGATAAGCAGTGCGTGAGTC